>DAOKZM010000047.1:4521-6560 GCA_035325665.1 Thermomicrobiales bacterium
CCCGCCGCGCCCCGAGCACGCGCTCCAGCGCCTCGGGGGCCTGAGTCGGTTGTGGGATCGGGATGGTCATCGCGGGTAACCCCTCCCCCCGGCCCCCTCCCCTGAGAAGGGAGGGGGTGTCACGGGGACAACGTACCGGTTGCCATGTGCGTGAAAGCCCCTCCCTTCATAGGGGAGGGGTTGGGGAGGGGTCACCCCACGACCGCCCGGTAGAACTCCTCGGCGGCGGCGACGCCGTACTTCGAGCCGTTGAGCTGCAGGCCGGCGCGGACGAACTTCTCGACCTCGCCGAAGTGGGCGCCGAGCTGGCTGTCGTGGGCGCGCAGCGCCTCGATCTTCGTGTCGATCGTGTGGGAGACATCGACGTGGTGGTTGACGTTCGGCGCGCCGACGACCCAGAGCTCCTTGACCCGGTGCGGCAGAAGCCCCTCGTCGAGCAGCTCGGGGAAGTCCCAGGCGTTGCGGGCGGCCGGGTAGACCGCGGCGATCACTGCCCGGCCGACGGCGAGGTGGTCGGGGTGGTGCCGGCCGATGAAGAACGGATCCCAGCGGAACTCCGGGCTGGGGCAGACGACGATCGTCGGCGTGTGCCGTCGGATGCAGCGCACGATCTCGCGGCGTAGCTCCAGCGTCGGCTCGATCGTGCCATCGCGCTGGTCGAGGAAGTCCACCCCGGCGATGCCGGCGACCCGCGCCGCCTCACGCTGTTCGGCCTTGCGCCGATCAGAGATCGCCTTGCGCGCCTCCGGCCCGACGTCGGTGGCGTGGTCGTCGCCGCCGCCGGACGCGTCGGTGACGATGACGTAGCGCACCTCCCAGCCGTCGCGCGCCCACTTCGCCGCCGTCGCGCCGCAGGAGAACTCGGCGTCGTCCGGATGCGCGACGATCACCAGCGCCCGCTTCGGCAACTCTTCCGGCCGCGTCGGCTCCAGTGTCTCCTCGCTGAGGTCCATCTCCGACTGCCCATCGACCTGGTCGACGTCTTCGGGCAGCACTACCTCTTGTTGTCGCTCGTCGTCGGTCATCGCCTGCCGTTACCCCCTTCGTGATTCCAAACACTTGATCTTACTCGGAAACGAGGGGACGAGGGACGAAGGATGGGGGACGGGAGCCGTTGGGAACCCCTCTCCCCGACCCCTTCCCTTTTGAAGGGAGGGGAGACAAGGGACGGTAGCTTCCACAACGTGTCTCTCCTTCTCCCAGCATTGGGAGAGGGGGCTGGGGGTGAGGGCCATCCCTCATCCCTCATCCCTCGCCCCCACGTCAAACTACGTAGTCCGCGCCGCGCCGCGCGATTCCGTAGATCAACCGATGTGTCGGAACCCCGTCTGGAGGATGCTGTGATCGGGGCCTGTATGTGGAGAGGCCCGCAGGATCGCAGCCGGACGGGAGGCACACGATGCACGCACTCAGCTCAGCCACCCAGCCGCGACCCGCCACGCGGATCGCGCCGGTCGGGCCGGTGATCGCCTTCGCGCTCTTCCTCCTCGCCAGCAGCGCGGTCGTGACCGTTAGCGTCGTCCGCGACGCCACGGCGGACGACGCGGCGCCACGGCAGGCGATCGTCGAGCGACCGAGCTACGACCACTACCGGTTCGTCGAGGAGAACACCGTGCTGCCGGGCAGCGAGGGCTGGGTCACGCCGCAGGCGGGTGAACAGCACCGCGCGCACCAGGAGAAGCCGGTGCTCGACTTCACCCGCGAGTGGCGGCGGTTCGCCGAGGCGAACGAGATCGACCCCGGCGCGCTCGCCCAGATGCGCGAGCCGTGGTTCCTCAACCCGAACCTCAGCCGAGGCGGACTTCTCCAGGCGTGACGACACGGGACCGACGCGCGACGCGCGGCGTCGCGGGGTATGTGGAGGTGGACCGATGACGACCGAGATCACGATCGCCGACCTGGCCCGAAAGGGCTTCACCGAGGAGCAGATCGAGCAACTGGTCGCGCTCCGCGACAGCTATGACCCGATCGCGCACCTCTGCACCGAGCAGGAGCGCCAGCGCCTCGAGTTCCTCAAGTGGCAGTACAGCCAGCAGCGG
>DAOKZM010000047.1:6570-8246 GCA_035325665.1 Thermomicrobiales bacterium
ACGTCGCGTGCGCCGTTTCGTTGCCTCAGCGATCCGGGTCATGTCATGCTCGCATCGTCTTCCCGCCATCCCGGCGCTCTCCCGTCTCCCCAGACGTCCCTCCTCGGGCGCGATCGGGAGATCGAATCTCTCCGCAGCCTGCTCAGCGACCCTCACGTCCGACTGCTGACGCTCACCGGCCCCGGCGGGGTCGGCAAGACGCGCCTCGCGATCGCGGCCGCGGCGTCGCTCGACGGGGACTTCCCGGATGGCATCTACGCTGTCTCACTCGCCCAGATCGTCGACCCCGACCTCGTCGCCCCAACCATCGTCGCGGCGCTCGACGTTGAGGAGGTGACAGCGCAACCGGCGCTGGAAACGCTCGTGGCGTACCTGCGTGACCGCAGCACGCTGCTCGTCCTCGACAATTTCGAGCAGGTGCTCGACGCCGCTGCGATCGTCAGCGAGCTGGTCCGGGAGTGCGCGAACCTGGCGATCCTGGTGACGAGCCGCGTGCCGCTGCACCTCAGTAGCGAACGAAAGTTTGCGGTCGCGCCACTCGACCTGCCGGACGTGACGCTGCCGCTGGATAGCGACCACGCCATGGACCACGCGGCCGTCGCCATGTTCGTCGAACGCGCTAGGTCGGCGCGGCCGGACTTCCGGCTGACGGCGGCGAACGTCGCGGCCGTCGCGGAGATCTGCCGGCGCCTGGACGGACTGCCGCTGGCCATCGAGCTGGCCGCGGCCTGACTCCATGGGACATCCTCCCCCGGCTAAGACGGCGCCTGGCTATCCTCACCGGCGGGTTCAGGGATGTTCCCGCCCGCCAGCGGACGATGCGCGACGCGATCGCCTGGAGCTACGACCTGCTCGACGCCGCCGACCAACGGCTCTTCCGCCAGCTGGCCATCTTCGCGGGCGGCTGGTCGCTGGAGGCGGCCGAGGCAGTGTGCGACTCCGACCTCGACATCCTCGACGGGCTGAGCCGGCTGCTCGACAGCAACCTCATCCGTCGCGTCGAGCGACCCAACGCCGCGGCACGCTTTACCATGCTGGAGACGATTCGCGAGTTCGGCCTGGAGCAGCTTGACATCTCGGGCAATAGAAATGAAATCAGCGGGCGGCACGAGGCGTATGTGCTCTGGCTGGCTGAAGATGTCGGCTGTGGCCTGATGGGACCGGATCAGGCTAATTCGCTGAGAATCCTTGACAGCGAGACCGACAACGTACGTGCAGTGCTGGCTGGGCTATTAGCGCGCGGTGATGGCGATCGGGCGCTCCAACTCGCTGTAATACTGGAGGAGTACTGGTATACGCGGCTCCGCCTGGACGAGATGAATGCTTGGCTGACTCGTGCGCTGGAAGCGTGCACAAACGCTCCACCCACTCTGCGCGCCAAGGCACATAACCTCCTCGGAAACGCGACCCGCGAGTACGGCGACTATGAGACAGCCGAACGCGAGCATCGTCGCGCGATGATGCTCTATAGAGAGGCTGGTGATCGTGCCGGTCTAATCTCTGTGACTGGACAACTCGCCTGGATGGCGCTGTATCGCGGGCACTACGAGCGAAGCATTGCCCTGTATGAGAAGACGCTGGCTCTGGCGAGGACACTCAATGACAAGGCGCTGCTCGCCAATGCACTGGCGGGGATGGGAGGTGGCTTGTCGGGGCGGGGGGGAAAAGCAATTTCT
>DAOKZM010000047.1:8269-12222 GCA_035325665.1 Thermomicrobiales bacterium
GCAGGAAGCGGTGCGGATTGCCAGAGAGATCGACCATCCGCAAGTGGCGGGTACCAGCGGGTTACTCGGGTATGTTGCTCTGGAGCGGGGCGACCTCGATCGCTCCGAGGCGTTGTTCCATGAGGCCATGTCGTATCCACTGACCCAGTTGCATTCTATGCTGCTCGCCGAGTGCCTCGAAGGGATGGCCGGCGTATGTGGTCGGCGAGGAATCGCCGTACGTGGCGCGACGCTGCTGGGAAGCGCCGAGGCAGTACGCGAGAGGATCAACTCGCCAATCCCGCCACCGCGCCGGACCTCCTACGATCGCACGCTGGGGTCGATTCGCGACCACCTCGATACGAGCGTCCTCGACCATGCTTGGACGCGCGGCCGGTTGATGTCCTCTCAGGCCGCGCGCAACTACGCGCTCGGGCACGAGGACGCGCTCGCCACAGCCGAACACGCCGTGTCGGCCAATGCCATCCAAACCAACAGGCCCCCGGCTCCCGCCGGACTCACGAGCCGCGAACTCGAGGTGTTGCGCCTCATCGTCGACGGCAGGACCAACCAGGAGGTGGCCGATGCGCTCTTTATCTCAGCGAGGACCGTCAGTACGCACCTGACCTCGATCTTCACCAAACTCGACGTCACCACGCGCACCGCAGCGGCCAGTTGGGCGATGCGTCACGGTATCGCGACCGAGGCCAGCGGGAGCAACTGATCGGCGCTACAGCGCCTCGTTCGGCGCTCCGGCGAACAGGTCGGCGACGGTGACGCGCAGGCCGAGGGTCGGCGAGACGAGTTCGGCGTCGGTGGCGATCAGGCGCGACTGGGTGTAGTCGCCGAGGTCGGCGTCCGGCTGCCAGCAGAGCAGCACGTCGCGGGTTGCTGGGCGGACGATCCAGTACTCCGGCACGCCGGCCCGGGCGTAGGCGGCGCGCTTGACGACGGTGTCCTGCTCGGGGTTGGTCGGCGAGAGCACTTCGGCAATCAGGTCCGGCACGCCGCGGATGCGCTGGTCGGGGATGATGTCTGCGCGGTCCTGGCGGATCAGCAGGAAGTCGGGCTGGACCGGATCGCAGCCCCGCATCAGCACGCCGATCGGCGCTATGTACGGATACGCCAATCCCTGCCGTTTCGCTGGCAATCCAACGAGGTCGATCAACTGCATCACGACCCATTGATGGAACTGGCTCGGCGCCGTCGACATGTAGAGAACCCCGCAGATCACCTCGTAGCGCTTACCGTCGTCAGGGAGTAGCTCCCAGCGGGAGTAGTCCCAACTGGAGTCCGGTGAGCGGAGAAGAAGCTGTGGTTGGGCGATTGTCATTGTCGATCTCACAACTCCGTCGATGGGTGCTCGGCCGCGGCTCGATGAGCCAAGGATAGCACCCGCGACTGACCTCGCCGCCTACGGCAGTGCCGCCAGCAACCGGGCGTAGAAGCGCAGGTTGTGGAGCGTCGCCAGGCGCTCGCCGGCCGCGTCGCCGATCTTGAACAGGTGGTGGAGATAGGCGCGCGAGTACGTCCGGCAGAGCGGGCAGTCGCAGGCCGGGTCGACCGGCTCGCGGTCGGCGCGGTAGTCGGCGTCGAGGATGTAGAGCGTGCGGTAGAAGCGCTCGCCGGGACGCGGGGCGCGGTCGGGGAAGCCGGGCTGGAACGTGTAGAGCCGGTTGTGCCGCGCGTCGCGGGTCGGGAAGCTGGAGTCGAAGGTCGTGTAGCCCAGCGCGCGGGCGGTGACGACATGCTCGGGGCTGCCGATGCCGAGCGCGTGCTTCGGCGCGTCCGGCGGCAGCGCATCCGCCACCCAGCCGAGCACGTCGGTCAGCAACGCGCCATCGGCCGCAAGCGGCCAGCCGCCGAAGCCGAAGCCGTCGAAGCCGATCTCGACCAGCGCGCTCGCGCAGGCGCGGCGCAGATCCTCGCTGGCACCACCCTGGACGACGCCGAAGATCAGCGGCGGCTGTTCGCGCTTCATCTGACCAGCCAGCCGGTCGTACTCCTCGCGGCAGCGTCGCGCCCAGCGGATGGTCCGCTCGACGGCACGCTCCTGCTCGTCCAGCCCGGCGTCCACGTCGGTGCAGTCGTCCAGGCAGACGACGATGTCCGAGCCGAGCTGGAACTGCATCTGGATCACCCGCTCGGGGGTCAGCGTCCACTTCTCGCCCGTGTCCGGCTCGCGGAAGATGACCTCGTTGGCGCGGATGACGCCGTAGTCCGGGTTCTGGCGGATCAGCGAGTAGACCTGGAAGCCGCCGGAGTCGCTCAGCACCGGCCGGTCCCAGCCCATGAAGGCGTGAATGCCGCCGTGAGCCTGGATCACCCGCACGCCGGGTCGGCGCAGCAGGTGAAAGGCGTTGACCACCAGCGCCGGGGCGTCGACCTCGACCAGGTCGGCCGAGGTGACGCCGCGCACGACGGCGCGGGTCGCGTCCGGCAGGAAGACCGGCATGGCGAGGTCGCCGCGCCGCGTCGCCAGGACCGCGCGCCCCTCGGTCATCGCCCTTCTCCCTCGATCACGAACACCAGCTCGCCCGGCAGCGCCAGCTCCTCGACCCGCCGGTCATGCCAGCCCAACTCGTCGAGCAGCGCCGCGAAGCGCGCCCGGTAGGTGCGCTCCATCCCCTTCGCCCGCCCGCCGATCGACTGGGATGGGAACGAGACCACGACGTGCCGCGCGCGCAGACCAGCCAGCACTCGCGCCGCCGCGCCGGGGTCCTGCTGGTCGAGGCAGGGCGCCGACTTCAGCAGCAGCGCCACCTCCGCCTCGCAGTCCGGCGGCGCGGTCACGACGTCGCGCAGCTCGACCCGCGCGTCGAGGCCGAACAGCTCCAGCGCCTCGGCGACGAAGGCGACGAGCTGGAAGTCGATGTCACAGGCGACGTAGCGCGCGCCGGCCGGCAGGCCCATCCACGGCGCGGACAGCGGGTTGAGGCCGCAGGCGATGTCGCAGACGACGGACGGCACGCCGGTGATGGCAAACAGCTCGGCGTAGAAGCGGTCGAGGGATGGAAGCCGCTCGCGGGTCGAGACGTGGCCGGCCATCGCCGCGCGGCAGACCTCGCGGATGGCCCCCTCGTCGCCGCCGTCGATCGCGCGAGCCAGCGCGATGAGTCGCTGCGGATAGTCGGGCTGGCCGGTGTAGGCGCCGAAGATCTGGTGCAGGCGGCGCTTGGTGCGCTTCTCGGCGTCGGCCAGGTTGCGTGACTTCGGGATCTCCTCGGCCGCCAGCCGCCGGACGACCTCGTCGGCAACGTGGCGGTAGCGGCGGGAGACGGCGACCCGCGCCAGGACGTCGTCCAGCCGGACCTCACTCACCGACCCGCTCCTCGCCGCGGGCGAGGAGGATCAGGTCGTAGGCCGCCCGGCGCTTCAGCCCATGCTCGCGGACAAGCCGGTCGAGGACCGTCTTCGAGTCGAGCCCCTCGGCCAGCAGCGCGGCGGCCGCGGCGGCGGCGTCCTCACGCTGCCCGGCATTCTCGGCGCCGGCCTCGGCCCCGCCGACGACGACCGTCGCCTCGCCGCGCACCTCCCCCTCGGCACGCAGCTCGACCAGCAGGCTCGCGAGCGTGCCGCGCTGGTAGCGCTCGCGGGGCTTCGTGAGGTTGCGGGCCAGGCAGGCAGGGCGATCTCCGCCGGCCGCCAGCAGGTCCTCCAGCGTGTCGGTCAGCCGGTGCGGCGCCTCGAAGAAGACGAGGGTCGCCGGGGTCCGCAGCCAGGGGGAGAAGAACGCGCGGCGCTTGCCGCTCGTGCGCGGCGGGAAGCCGAGGAAGACGAACGGCGCGACCGGCAGGCCGGCCGCAGCCAGCGCCGTCGTCACCGCGCTCGGGCCGGGGATGCTGGTGATCGTCACGCCCGCCTCGACCGCCGCGGCGACGATCCGGAAGCCGGGGTCGTTGACCAGCGGCGTCCCGGCGTCGGAGACCAGCGCGACGCTCTCGCCGGCCAGTAGCCGCTCGATCAGCTCCGGC
>DAOKZM010000048.1:0-3519 GCA_035325665.1 Thermomicrobiales bacterium
GTCGTCGGCGGAAATGCGGGATTCATCCTGCAACGCAACCCCGACACGCTGCTCGCGCCGGACGCCGCGTTCGTGCGCACCGATCGCCTTCCACCGGCCGACGAGCGCGAACGTTTCCTCGCAGTTGTACCGGACCTCGTGGTTGAGGTTGTGTCACCAAACGACCGCGCCAGAGATATTGAGGAGAAGGTACAGATCTACCTCGAATCTGGTGTGATCGTTGCGCTAGTCGTCTATCCCCGGCTGCGCCAGATACGGACCTATTCGTGCGACGGCTCCTCCCGGCTCTACCGACACGACGAAACCCTCGACCTCGACTCCGTCGTTCCCGGGTTCAGCCTCTCGGTGGCTGAGGTCTTCGCCTGATCGGCGCCACGACGGTGGGTCATTCGCTGAACTCCCAGACCGCATCCCGTTGACACGCCCCGGTCCGCGTGTGACCATCCGCTCTGGTTCACCGAGCACGGAAGAGACCACTGGACACGAGGAGGCCTCATGCGCGTTGCCACGTTCGGCGACGGGAGGATGGGCGTCGTCGCGGACGACGAGACCGTCGTCGACATCACCGATCTGCTGGAGCAGTACGATCCGCCCGGCTCCGAGCACTTGCTGCCGGACCTGATCGAGCACTTCGATGCGCTGCGCCCGGAGCTCGATCGCCGCGCGTCTGCGGGCGGCGGGACCCCGGTCGCCGCGGCCGATCTGCATTCACCGTTGACCCGACCGTCGAAGATCATCTGCCTGATCGGCAACTACCGCGAGGGGACCGACCGGCCGCTGCAGATCCTCGACATCTTCTTCAAGTCTCCCGAGTCGATCGTCGGCGACGGCGACACCGTCGTCCTTCCGCGCCACCAGGCGAGCATCTTCCACCACGAGGCCGAGATCGCCGTCGTCGTCGGCCGCGAGGCGAAGAATCTCAGCGACGACGAGGCGATGGACGCCGTCTTCGGCTACACAGTCTTCGAGGACATCTCGGCCCGCGGAACCGGCCGCGAAGGGATCGTCAGCTTCCTCGGCAAGTCGCACGACACCTTCGGCGGGTTCGGGCCGTGGATCACGACCCGCGACGAGATCGCCGACCCGCAGGCGCTCCACGTGACGGTCGACGTCAACGGCGAGCGCCGTCAGGACTACTCGACCGCCGACATGGAGCGGCCGATCCGGGAACTGATGACCTACCTCTCGTCGGTCACGACGCTGCATCCCGGCGACGTCATCTGCTGCGGGACCAACCACCAGGGTCTCGGCGCGGTCCAGGACGGCGACGAGGTGGTCACGACGATTGAGGGCATCGGCTCGTTTACCCTCCACGTCCGCGACGAGCTGGAGCGCGAGTGGCAGCGCGGGATCGACCGCGAGATGGCCGAGCGGGTCAAGGCGATGGCCCAGAACCCGGCCCAACCCCGGAACGGAGGCCAGGCATCATGAGGCTCGTGCTCACTAGCGACGACCGGATCGCGGTCCTCCGCGACGGCGGCATCGTCGACGTCTCGGCCGCGTTCGACGACATCCCCTACCGCACGTCGGCCGACCGGATGCCGCGCGTGCTCGCCGCGCTGGCGGATCGCCGCGAGCGGGTCGAGTCCTTGGCTGCCAGCGGGGCGGTCGAGCCCCCAGGAGCGCTCCAGGCGCCGGTTCCGCGCCCGACCAAGCTCATCGCCGCCTTCGGCAACTACCGCGAGGGGACCGGCCGCGAGCGCCAGACCCAGGACATGTTCCTGGAGAGCCCTGATTCGGTCATCGGCCCGGGCGGGACGGTCATCCTGCCGAACCACCCGGCGACGATCTTCCACCACGAGGCCGAGCTGGCGCTGGTGATCGGCTCGCGGGCGAAGGACCTGCCGGCCGACGAGCGGGCGCTCGCGGCGCTGGCCGGCTATAGCTGCGCCATCGACGTCTCGGGCCGCGGCATCGGCCGGATGCCGCCCAGCCGGATGGGCAAGTCGTTCGACACCTTCACCCCGCTCGGCCCGGCCATCGTCACGCCGGATAAGGTCCCCGACCCGCAGAGCCTGCGCGTCACCCTATCGGTGAACGGCGAGCCGCGCCAGAACTACTCAACCGCCGACATGGAGTACTCGGTCGTCGAGATCCTGGCCTTCATCAGCGGTTACATGACCCTCGTCCCCGGCGACGTCATCCTCTGCGGAACCAACCACCAGGGGCTCGGCGCGCTGCAGGATGGCGACCAGGTCCGGATGGAGATCGAGGGCATCGGCGTGCTGGAGGTCGATGTCCGCGACCCGCAGCAGCGCGAATGGCCGCGCGGCGTCGACGCCGAGATGGCCGCCCGGGTGCGCGGGGCGGGAACCTAGCGCGAGGCAACTCCGGACTCATCGGATGGCCGCGCGTCGTGTCATAGTCGGTGAGTAATGGCCTCACGCCGAAAGGTATTCTGGCTTGACGTGCCAGTTTACGTTTCGTAAACCGCCGAAGCGGAGCAAGGCGCGTGCACGCCATCAGCCGAAGGAAGTCGGTTGAGTTCTGGACTACTCATGCTGATGCTCACGATGCACTAGCCGCGTGGTATACGGCTACAAGGACCGCCAACTGGCGTTCCTTGCAGGACGTTCGCGAGATGTACCGTTCCGCTGATGCGGTCGGGCGCTGGACGGTTTTCAACATCCGAGGGAATACGTATCGCGTGATCGTGACGATTCACTACAACCGGCAGAAGATCTACATCCGGCACGTCCTGACACATGCAGAGTACGACCGAGGCGACTGGAAGCGGGAGTAAGGCGCCTCCGATGGTTGAGCCGACGACGTTCGACGAGTCGCGTTACCTCGAGCTGGTCCGCAGTGTGCCGCTGAGGCCGATTCGAACCGACGGCGAACTAGCTGCAGCAATCGCCGCGATAGACCGTTTGCTCGACCAAGCCACGCTGAGCCTCGACGAGCAGGATTACCTCGACGTACTCGGCGGACTGGTAGAAGAGTACGAGGACGAGCACATCGACATCTCGCCGGTACGCGGGGTACGCGCGCTCGCGCACCTCATGGAAGAGAACGGGCTGAGGCAGGCCGACCTGGCGCATCTGTTCGGCGGGAAGTCGGCAATCTCCGAAGTGCTACGAGGGAATCGGGCGCTGTCGAAACAGCAGATCGTCCGCCTGCGCGACTACTTCCACGTCCCTGCCGACCTCTTCATCGAGTAACCCACCGCACCAGTTCGATCAGCCGCTCACCGCGCCGCGCAGGTCGCGCAGCTCGGTGGTGACCTCGCCGATGTCGGCACTGACCCCCTCCAGGCGAGTACGCTCGGTGGCGACGAAGCGGGTGTAGGGGGAGATCGCGTCGCGGATGCGGCGCACCGAGCGGCCCAGCTCGGCCTCGAAGCCGTCGCTCAGCACGTCGGCGAGCTGCAACTCGAGCTCGGCCGAGCGGCGGCGCAGCTCGTTGCGCGCGGCGCGCTTGCGGGCCGGCAGGATGAACAGGCCCAGGCCGGCCACCGTCGCAGCGGCCAGGATGCCGGTGACGTCGGCCGCGGCGGTCGTCGCCATCGCGACGACGATC
>DAOKZM010000048.1:3529-11889 GCA_035325665.1 Thermomicrobiales bacterium
GGCACCTGCCTGGACGACGGCGGTCTGCGCCAGCGCCGAGCGGACGTTGGTCGCCAGCAGCGTGGCCTCGGTGTGCTGGTCGTAGCGCTCGACGACCGACTCCGCCTGTCGGGCCACTTGCGTAATGAGCGTCTGGCGGTCGGAGGCGAAGCGGCTGCCGATCTCACCGACCATGTCATCGCGATAGCGTTCCAGCGCCCGCCGGTCGAGCGTCTCGCGGACCGCCTCCCAGGCACGGAAGTCCTGCTGGACCATCCAGTCGATCAGCTCGGTGATCGTGTCGTCAATCTGCCGCTCGGTGTCGGCGACGACATCGCGCTGGAACGCCTCCTTGGTGTTCTCCGACCGCATCAGGTCGAACACGCGCCCGATGCGGATGTACTCGTCGAAGAAGCGGTCGGCTCGCTCGTTGAGCCGGTGGACGATGTTCTCGACCCTGGTGACGTAGGCGCCGAACTCACGGCGCATCGAGGCCTCGTAGTCCTCCAGGACAGCCTCGATCCGGTCGATCGTCTGCGCATCCTGCGTCAGCAGCGACAAGCGGTCCTCGACGATGCCGCTGTAGCGGCCCAGCAGCCGCTCGGCGACACCGAGGGGATTGAGGACCTTGAGCCGGAACTTCTCCTTCTCGTCGAGGGTCTCCATGATGTAATCCCGGAGCGGCTGGAATCGCCCGGCCGGATCGCCCCGCTCGGCCAGCTTGGCCGAGATCGGGAAGATCAGCGGCTCGATGCCCAGCAGCCGCTGGGCGTTGTCGCTGATGAAGCGGACGACCTCCTTCACCTGATCGTCGCTCTCGAGCAGGTCGATCTTGTTCAGCACGAAGACGATCTTCTTGCCCCAGTTGCGGATCTCTTCCAGGAACTCGCGCTCCGACTCGGAGAAGGGGCGGTCGGCCGAGGTGACGAACAGGACGAGGTCCGAGCGGGGGACGAAGCGCTGCGAGATCGCCTCGTGCTCGCGGATGATCGCGTTGGCGCCGGGGGTATCGACGACGTTGATCTCGCGCAGGAACGGCGCAGGGTGGTGGTGGACGACGACGCCGTCGCTGAGGATGTCCTCCAACCCCTCGTCGCCGTAGACGAGCAGGTGGATCATCGCTGTCGTCGGCGTAACCCCCTCGGGCATGATCGGCTCGCCGACGAGAGCGTTGATGAACGCGGACTTGCCGGAGTTGAACTCGCCGACGACGACGAGCAGGAAGAGCGTCTCTAGTTGCTGGCGCGCCTGGCGCAGCAGCCGCAGCTCGTTCTCGATCCCGTCCGACGATGGAAAGACGCGCGCGACCCCCTCGACCCGCCCCAGCAGGGCGATGGCCCGGTCACGCAACTCCTCCTCGGCTGCCGATAGCACCGCGCCGGCCGCCGGCCGGTGACCCTCAACCACGTTTCACCCCCTGACTCACAACCGGCGTCCCTACTGCACGAGCGATGCCGTCCACCCGGCTGCAAGATGACAGAGGCATGTCGCCGTGCGCTTCCCCACGCTTCCGGCAAACCAAACGTCTGGACTTGCGCGTTATACTGTCATCAGGCTACGCGTACTACGCCCTATGTGAATCTGGAGGCCAGCAATGCGACAGCGACTGAATGCCTGGGATATTGGCTTTCTGATCCTGATGATGCTTGGGATTGCGGCCGCTGTCTACCATGCCTCGAGCGGGCGCTATGCGAACGCGCTGATGGCGGCTGGCGCGGCGTTGCTGGGTACCGTCGTCCTGCTGACCGATCAGACAGCGCGCCGTTCCGCCGCGCGCCCCCACCTGCCGCAGTGGCACCCCTGGCAAGATCATGATGGCGCCGAGCGCGAGGGGCCGTCGAGCCGCTGGCTGAGCGGCAGCATCCTCGCCGGCTTCGTCGCGACGGTCGTGATGTCGATGGCGCTCGTCCTCGCCTACCTGATCGTCGGCTATATCGGTAGCGAGAATGGCAACCAGCTGAGCCGATGGTTCTGGGCTCTCAAGCACAACGACCTGACGGACGGGATCTACGACGTCCCGATCGCCGCGTTCAGCGTGAACCTCATTGCCGGCCTCATCTGGGCGCTGATCTACGCCCGCTTCGTCGAGCCGGTCCTACGCGGGGCGGGCTGGTGGCGGGGGCTGGTCTTCTCGATCGTCCCCTGGCTGCTGTCGCTGGTGGTGTTCTTCCCGCTGGTCGGCGCCGGGTTCTTCGGCATGAGCCTCGACGCCGGGCCGCTTCCGGCGATCGGCAATCTCGTCCTGCACCTGATCTACGGCGCGACCCTCGGCGGGGTCTACGCGCTCTCCGAACTCAGCGCAGTTGATGAGGGACTCAATGCCCACGAGGCGCAGGTCGAGAACGACGGCATTGCCTACGGGCTGGTCGCCGGGCTGGCCAGCGGCATCGTCGTCGGCGCGATCCTGAGCGCGTTCCTGACCGACAGCCTCAACGACGCGGTGAACGTGATGCTGGCCGGCGCCGCCTTCGGCAGCTTCATCGGCGGCATGGCCGGCCCGTTCCTGACGATGGAGCGCGACATTCGTGATCACACATAGTCGCCGGCAGCGCCCCTCACTCATCGCCTGAGCGAGGGGCGCTGCACATCCGCGCGACCGTCAGCGCAGGTGCGCGTCGAACCAGTCGAGCGTGCGCTGCCAGCAGTCGCGGCGGTGTTCTGGGTGGCCGTTGCGGCGGAAGCCGTGGGCAGCGCCGGGGTAACGGGCGAACTCGACCTCGCAGCCGGCCTTGGTCAGCGCGACGAACATCTGCTCCCCCTGCCCGATCGGGCAGCGCTCGTCCGCCTCGCCGTGGATGATCAGCGTCGGCGTCGTCGCCCGGTGAGCGAAGGTCGATGGGGAGTGCGCGGCGTACCACTCGGTCGAGACGTGCGGCTGGCCGCCCCACTGCAGCTCGCCGAAGACGTGGCTGATGTCGCTCGTCCCGTACATTGACTCCAGGTCAAAGCAGGGCGCGCCGCAGACCGGCGCCTTGAAGCGGTCCGTCTGGCCAATCGTCCAGGCGGTCATGTAGCCACCGTACGAGTAGCCGGCCACGCCGGTCCGCGAGGCGTCGGCGTAGGGTCGCTTCAGCACCTCGTCGAGGACGGCCATGAGGTCCTGGAAGTCCTCGCCGCCCCAATCCTCGGTGACCAGCTGGGTGAACTCGCGGCCGTAGGAGCTCGAGCCGCGCGGATTGCTGTAGACCACGAGGAAGCCGGCCGTCGCCAGCACCTGGTGGGCCGGGGTCAGCGCATAGCCGTAGAAGCCATTCGGCCCGCCGTGGATATCGAGGACGACCGGGTACTGTTTCGTCTCGTCGAAGTCGGCCGGCTTGAGCAGCCACGCCTCGATGGTGTGGCCGACGCGCTCGACGTCGAGCCGCTCCCACCGCGCCGGCGGGTGCTCGGTCAGCACGTCGCGGTTGGGATCGACAATCACCTGCTGCTCGTTCGTCTGCAGGTCGTAGACGACGACCTGGCCGGCCGTCTCCATCGTCGTCCGCGACTGGACGACGTAGCGGCGCGCCGCGTCGGTGCTCATCCCGGCGTGCTGCGCCTCCCACCAGGCGACCCGCTCGACTGCGCCACGTTCGCTGTCGGCGACGTAGAGGCCGCTGCCCCCGGCCCGGACGGCGTGGAACAGCACCTGGCGATCGTCGAGCCAGGCCGGCTGTGATGGAGCGCCTTCGCCCGGCGCGCCGCCGACCGGCAGGCACTCCAGGTCGTCGGTCAGCCGCCGCGTCTTGCCGCTGGCGATGTCGTAGATGAACAGGTCGCTCTGCCAGGTCATCGTCGTATCGCCGGTGTAGAGGATCCGGCCGCCGTCGGGCGACCACGACCAGGTCGAGACGTTGCCGTCCTCCGGCGTGACGTACTCGACCGAGCCGGACTCGACGTCGATCAGCGCCAGCCGCGAGTGCATGCCGTTCATCAGCGACTGCTGGGCGACGACCCGCGTGCCGTCCGGCGACCACTGCGGCGAGCCGTGGTCGTTCGGAACGCTGGTCAACCGGCGTCGCTCGTCGCTCTCGACGTCGGCGATCCAGACCTGCAGCCGCTTGTCGGCCAGGTAGCCGCGGCCGTCCTGCTTGTAGTCGATCCGGCGAGTGACGCGGACCGGGGCCGCCTCGTCCTTCTCCGGCTCGGCCTCGTCGGGGTTCGCGGGGTCGTAGAGGGTGGTATAGGCGATCCGTTTCCCGTCCGGCGACCAGGCCAGGCCGGAGATACCCTGGGCGTGGCGCGTGACCTCGCGCGCCTCGCCGCCGGCCAGCGACATGACGAACAGGCCCGACTTCTTGACCCGGTCGGAGACGAAGGCGATCCACGCCCCATCCGGCGACCAGCGCGCGCCGCTGTTGCGCTCGCCCGTCTGGGTCAGCTGGCGCGGGTTTGCGCCATCGCGTTCGCAGGCCCAGATCTGGGCCAGCGGACTGGCCTTGCCACGCTCCGGCGTCGAGAGCGTGTAGACGACCGTGCTGCCGTCGGGCGATATCTGCGGGTCGTCTGCCGACCGCAGCCCGTAGACGAGCACGTCCGGAGTGAGTGCCTTTGTCATCAGTCAGTCTCCATCCTCGAAATCCTCCCAGCCTGGTCCGGCGGCAGGATAGAGGCCTAGCGCGCGGACGGCAACAGCGGCGGGCTTGCCAGCCGGTCCGCGCTGAAGCACCATACTGCCCTATCGACTATCTGAATCTGCGTGGGAAGCACGGAGAGACCAGGGGTGCGATACGACGACTGGCAGCTCGACGACGAGGATGAGCTGGAGGAGGGTCCTGCGCGCCGTCGCCGGGGCGGGCACCGCGCGAAGCCGCGCCGCGCACAGCCGGTGATGGAGGACGAGCCGGAGGACGGCGGCTGGGAGAGCGCGCACGAGCGCCGCGAGCGCGAGCGACGGCGGGCGACGATCAGCGAGCCGTTCAAGTGCCGCAACTGTCGAGCGTTCATCGGCGAGCCACCGAGCGGCGGCCGGCAGCGCAACCACTGCCCGATGTGTCTCTACTCGCTGCACGTCGACCTCAAGACGCCCGGCGACCGCGCCAGCGACTGTCGCTCGCTGATGGAGCCGATCGGCGTCTTCTATCGTCCGAGCCTGGAGCAGATGGTCGTCCACCGCTGCCTCGGCTGCGGCGCGGTGCGCTACAACCGCGTCGCCGCCGACGACAACCCGATCCTGCTGGCCGAGCTGCCGGTCATCGACCCGGCGACGATCGAGGAGCGCTGATTCGTCGATCGCGGCGGCGCGGTCTGGAACGGAACGCAATCGATCCGGCATACTCGCCTACGGAACCAATCCGGTTCCGTTCGTATTGTCAGGTGACAGGGACGAAGCACCCCGAGCGGTGAGGGGAGAACGCATGTCTACGCGCCAGGGCCGCGCGCAAGCGACCAGCGGGCGGGATCGTCGCCAGCAGCGCCGTGAGAACCGCGGCCGCTACCAGCGCCAGAAGCGCAACAAGCGCATCGCCGCTGGGCTCGCGACACTGGTCGTAGCCGGTGTCGTCGTGGCGATCGCCTACAACATCGTCCAGGATCGGCGCGACGAGTCGCTGATCGCAAGCGCGCAGACCTACGATGTCGTCCGCGACCACGTCACCGATCCAGTCACCTACGAACAGACACCCCCTGTTGGCGGCCCGCACTTCGCCGCCTGGCAGAACTGCGGCTACTACCCTAGTCCAGTCCGCAACGAGCATGCGGTCCACTCGCTCGAGCACGGCGCGGTCTGGATCACCTACCACCCCGACCTGCCCGCCGACCAGGTCGCGATACTTCGAGACAAGGCCGAGCAGTCCTACGTGCTGGTGAGCCTGTATCCCGCCCTGCCATCCCCCGTCGTCGCATCAGCCTGGGGAGTCCAACTGCCGATGGAGTCGGCGTCCGACGACGCGCTCGACGCGTTCCTGCGCCAGTACCGCCAGGGGCCACAGACTCCAGAGCCGGGCGCAGCCTGCACCGGCGGCATCTCGGTCACGCTCTAGCGCGATTCGATACGGTGAAGGACGTGCGTATCTGATGGAGACGATGACGAGCGCAGACGCGCCCGACGAGCAGCGCAGCGCGCCGTGGGCGCCGATCGTGGCAGTCGCCCTGGTGGTCGCGCTGCTGGCGGGAATTGCCGGCCGGCTGATCGGCCGCGCCACCCATCCGGCCAACGACTCGGTCGAGGCGGGCTTCGCGCGCGACATGGCTGCCCACCACATCCAGGCGGTCGAGATGGCGCTGATCGCGCGCGACGGGACCGCGAGCGAAGACATCCGCTTCCTGGCGACCGACATCATCCTCACCCAGCAGGGGCAGATCGGGATCATGCGTGGCTGGCTCGACGCCTGGGGACTTCCGCCAAACTCGAGCGACGCGCCGATGGCCTGGGCCGGCGGGCGCCACGACGTGGGAGAACACGGCATGATGCCGGGCATGCTGACGCGCGACCAGATCACGGCGTTGAACGACCTCGACGGCGTCGCGCTCGACCGCGAGTTTCTCACGCCGATGATCGAGCACCACGAGGGCGGCGTCGTCATGGCCGAGGCGGCGCTGGAGAGCCTCGACGGCGGCCCGGTCCATCGGCTGGCGCAGTCGATCGTCGATGCCCAGCAGGCCGAGATCGACCTCATGGATGACATGCTCACCCAGCTCGGCGCTGAATAGCACCGGCGGGGCGGCCCTCAGACGATCCGGTAGGACACCGGCCCGAGGATCGCCCCGTCGTCGAGCGTCACCGGCGCCTCGGTGAAGTTGGTCAGCACCGTCCGGCCCGCCCGCCGCGTGACGCGGACGCCGTCCGGCAGGTCCCGCGTTGCGATGCCGAGCGCCGCCAGCTCGTCCTGCAGCAGCGACCGCACCAGCGTCTCCGACCAAGCGCCGACCGTCGTCACCGCGCCGCTGCGGACGACGGCCGCGTCGCCGGCCAGCGGGCCGTCGTCGTAGCGCACGGCTGCCTCGCCACCGGCGAGCCGGTAGCTCTCCGCCCAGATGCTTACCGCATGGCCTCCGGCCCGCACCGACATCCCCGGTGGTAGACCATCGACATTCAGCCCCCGGCAGCCGAGCAGCCCCGCCAGCGGGCCCGGCTGTCCCTCCGCGAATGCCCGCCCGTGCGGATCGCGCGACCCGGCCCGTGGGCCAACAACGATGCGCGCGCCGACCGCCCAGAGCTCCAGCCGCCGGGCGCGGCCGGCGTCGGCGATGACGAGCGCCGGGGCGACGACGAGCCGGTAGCCGTCCAAATCCGCGTCGGCCTGGCGGATGTCCACATCGACGCCGAGCGAACGTAACGCGCGATAGAACAGCAGCATCTGCGCCCAGTAGCTCGCCCCCGCGCTGTGGCGCTGCCGGTCGTACGCCCAGAGGCTGTCGTAGTCGTGGAGCAGGACGACCAGCGCGCGTTCCTCGGTCACCGGGAGGCCGGCGAGGTCGAACTCGGCAACCTCAGCTCCGCCGCGGTCGAGCGTCCCGTCGTGGCGCAGCAGGCCAGAGTGCAGCTGCTCCTGGCCGAAGAGGCCGGCGCGCCAGCGGAAGTATGAGACGACGCTCGCGCCGTGCGCCCAGGCGTGCGCGGTCCAGAGCGCGACCGCGCCGGCCAGCGGCAGCGGGTTCGACGGCGCCCAGTTGATCTGCCCGGCCTGCTGCTCCATCACCCAGAACGAGCGTCCACCCTTCAGCCCACGGTAGAGGTCGTGGTTGAAGCCGGTCAGGTCCGGGTGGCCGGCGCGCGCGAAGCGCAGCCGGTCGGCGGCGTCGAGGTCGGAGAACGCCACCGCGCCGGTCGGATAGGAGTCCCACGAGACGACGTCGAGGCATTCGGCCGCGCGGTAGTGGTCGAAGTCCGGAGTCAGGCGCATGAGGTTGTGGGTGATCCAGCGGTCCGGAGAGAGCGAGCGGACGATCGCCGCCTGCTCGGCGAGGAATTCGACGATCGTGTCGCTCCGGTAGCGCTGGAAATCAAGCGCCAGCGAGGGGTTCGGCTCATCCACCCCGTCGTTCGGCAGCGGCGTCTGCTCCCAGTCGGTATACCGCTGGCTCCAGAACGCGCTGCCCCAGGCGTCGTTGAGGCTGTCCAGCGTCTCGTACCGCTCGCGGAGCCAGCGCTGGAAGCCGGCCAGGCTGACCTCGGAGTAGCTGAGGGCCGTGTCGTGGTCGGCCATCTCGTTGTCGAGCTGCCAGCCGACGACGGCCGGATGCCGGCCGTAGCGCCCGGCGACGACGTGGGTGATCCGCCGGCTGTGCTCGCGGAAGACCGGACTGGCCGTATCGTAGTGCCGCCGCGCGCCGAAGCCGCGGACGCGCCCATCCGCCCCGACCGGCAGGATCTCAGGGTGTCGCTGAACCAGCCAGGCCGGCGGCGCGGCGGTCGGCGTCGACATGACGACCTGTAGGCCAGCGGCGGCCAGCGCCTCGAC
>DAOKZM010000048.1:11908-12146 GCA_035325665.1 Thermomicrobiales bacterium
GTGGAGCCAGCCCCAGTCCTACTCCCCCTCGCGCGGCTCGATCAGACCCCAGGCAAACTCGGCGACCCGCACGTAGCGCAACCCCAGCTCGCGCATCCGCCGCGCGTCCTCCGCCCACCCCTCCCGCGGCCACTGCTCCGGGTAGTAGCACACCCCAAACGCAAACCCCTCCGCTGCCTCTCGTCCCTCATCCCTCACCGCGTATGCGTCACCTTCGTCAGCCCGCGCGGGCGGTCGG
>DAOKZM010000049.1:0-4031 GCA_035325665.1 Thermomicrobiales bacterium
CACCCGGATCGTCAGGGCGTCCGGCAGCACCGGCTGCGGTGGCGTGGTGGTCACGTCAATCTCCATCCGGCGGAAGTCGCGGATGTGGCTGAAGCCGCGTGACTCCAGGATGCGGTGGGCCGCCAGATTCTGGCCCCACACGCCCGTCTGAAGCACCACCCGCTCGCCGTCGGGCGCGCGGTGTGCCTCGCGTCTGGAGCGGCGCTCGATGCTATCGAGCAGGAACGTGCCGATCCCGCGGCCGGTTTGGGAGGGGTGTACGTAACCATGGAACACGAACGTCGTGAAGGGCGCAAACTCGTAGAGGAGGAGCGACGCGGCGAAACTGCCGTCCTCGTCGAGGACGATCCAGTTGTCGTCATCCACGTTGCGGGTCGGGTCGTTGAGGTCGGTGCGAACGTCGTCCGCGGTCGTCACCTGGTTGCCGATCGTGGCCAGCGCGCTGGCGTTGATCAGCGTGGCAATCGCCTCGGCATCGTCGAGCCGGGGCGCGCGGACCGTGTAGCCGCGCGGGAGCGCGTGCGAAGTCGTCGTTGTCATGGCGTGCCTCCGTGCTCTCGCGGTTTGACAGCGTCCGAGTCTGACAGCGAGAGCGGCGTGACGCATCGCGCCGCCGGACAGGTTCACACTGCCCGTTGGGACAGGGTAGCCAGCACGCCGGTTCGCGCGGGCGCGGGCAGTATGATCGACACCGGCGTGGATGGCGTGGCCGGGAGAGGAGTCGGGAGTGAGCGGGATGATCGATGATCGGCTGTTCGACGTCATCGTCGTCGGCGCCGGGCCGGCCGGCTGCGTCATGGCCGCCCGGCTCACCGAAGATGCGGGCCGGCGCGTTCTGCTGGTCGAGGCCGGCCCGGACTACGGTCCCGACCCGGCCGCATGGCCACCGGAGTTGCTGAATCCATACGCGACCGAGTGGTCGATGCATACATGGGGCTATCACAACGCTGCCGCGCCAGGCTCCGGCCTGGATCGCGGCCACGCGTTGCCGCGGGCGCGTGTCTTCGGCGGGTCGTCGGCGATCAACGCCTGCCAGTGGTACCGCGGCTCACGGATCGACTACGACGGCTGGCGCGACGCCGGCAACCCCGGCTGGGGCTGGGATGACCTCTTTCCGTACTTCCTGAAGTGCGAGACCGACGACGAGGGTGACACCGGCTGGCACGGCCACGACGGGCCGGTCCGCATCTTCCGCGAGCCGGAGGACCGGCTCACCACCTCCGACTGGCGGCTGATCGAGACCGCGCAAGAGTTCGGCTATAGCTGGATGGACGACCTGAACGGGGCCGGGTCCGATCGCCAGACGCCGGCAATCGGGCGGACGCCGAAGAACATTGACGACGGTGTTCGCCTGAACGGCGCGCTGACCCACCTCGCGATGGCACGCGGGCGGCCGAACCTGACGCTGCTGCCGGACACGCTCGTTGACCGGGTTGTCTTCGACGACGGGTGCGCGACGGGCGTGCAGACGAGCGACGGCCGGCTGCTGCGCGGCCGCGAGGTCGTGCTGGCCGCCGGCGCATACGCGTCCCCGGCGATCCTGCTACGCTCGGGCGTCGGCCCGGCCCGGCATCTGGCGGAGCTTGGCATCCCGCTCGTCCGCGAGATGCCGGGGGTTGGCGAGCACCTGCTCGACCATCCGTACATCTCGCCATACACCAGTAATCTCATCCTCTGGCCAATCCGGCCGGGGATGGAGGCTGGCCGGCGTGTCTTCGTCCAGGTCATGATGCGGGCGCGCTCCAACCAGGTTGACCGCGAGATCGACCTACACCTCTACCCGCGCGAGATCCCCGACGGCGTAACCGGCGGCTGGCTGTTCGGCTTCGGCATCTCGCTGATGCACGCGCGCTCGAAGGGGCGGGTGCGGCTCACCGGACCGGATCTGGAGGCGCCGCTCGACATCGACCACCGCTGGTTCAGCGACGACGAGGGACTGGATCTTGAGGCGCTGGCCGACGGCGTCCAGCTTGCCTACCGGCTGGTCACGACCGCGCCCTTGTCGGGGATGCTCGACGTGTCCGACGCGCAGCGCCGTCTGGCAGCCGATCGGGAGGCGATCCGCGGCGTGCTGCGACGCGAGGCCAGCACGACGTTCCACCCGTCCAGCACCTGCCGGATGGGTCCGGCGCACGACCCGACCGCCGTCGTCGATGCTGAGGGGCGGGTCCATGGTCTGGCCGGCCTGCGCGTCGTCGATGCGTCGATCTTCCCCTGGGGCCCGCGCTGCAACCTGCACGCCCCTGTCGTCGCGGTCGCCGAGAAGCTCGCCCACGCGATGCGCGCGGCTGGCTGATTCGCACGCCGGACACGGGACACCCGCCAGGCGTTGATGTCCTGGCGGGTGTCTGCGTCGCTCAGCGGTGCTGGCGGTAGGCGATCCGCCGCAGGCGTGGCTCCAGCTCCTCGTACTTCCACGCATTGCGGTTGATCTGCTCGGCCCGGCGCTGCTCGTTCTGAAGCAGCAGGTTCACATCGGCCACCTGTCCGATCATCATCTCCGGCTCCTTTGCCGTTGCCGCTTCCGGCTCGCCGCCCGCGCCATTGCGAGCGTTGATGACAGGATAGAAGCCGGAGCCGACCGGCACATCCGCGACGATACGCATTTGCCGAACTGGCTGCGAGACGGTGGCGATACGCGATTTCACGTAGGCGCTGGGAGCGCCGTCAGGCATCCCGGCGCGCGGCGGGCGAGGCCGGGGTGACGATGCCGTGGTCGTAGCCGATCGCCGTCGCGGCGGTGCGCGAGCTGACGCCGAGCTTGTTGTAGATCGACTGCAGGTGGCGGGCGACCGTGCGCGGCGAAATATAGAGCTGGTCGGCCACGTCGTTGTCGGTCATGCCCCGGGCGACCAGCGCGAGGACCTCGACCTCGCGGGCCGACAGCCCGAACGGGACGCTGGCGCGGCGGCCGGACCGGCCCAGCGCCTCGCGCAGCGACGCCGCGTGGCGGAGCGCGGGCGCGGCGTCCAGCGGCTCGAGCACGGCGATGGCGGCGTCGAGCGCGCGCTCGGCATCGCTGGCGTCGTCGCAGTCCAGATCGAGCTCGGCGCGCTCCAAGAGCACGCGCGCTCGCAGCGGGGGCGAGCCGGCATCGCCGGCCATCGTCGCCGCGAGCGCCAGTTGCTCGCGTGCCGTGTCCGGCTCGCCAGCGAGCCGCGCGACGCGTCCGGCCGCCCGGTGGGCGTCGGCCAGCGCCAGTGGTTGGCAGGGGCCGGATGCCAGGGCGATCGCGGCCGCGGCGTGCTCGCGAGCCGCGTCGAGGTCGCCGGCCAGTTCGTGTAGGCGTGCAACGAGCACCTCGGCGGCGGGACGGTCGAGGACGCGACCGCTCGACTTCAGCCAGCGCTCGTGGGCGGCGAGCCATGCCCGCGCCAGGTCCAGATTGCCGTCGTCGAGCGCCAGCGCGACCGCCACGCGGATGAGCGCCAGCGACCGCACGAAGAACGGCGTGCTGGATTCGGTCGCCGGGCCTGCCGGCAGCCCGGTGGTGACACGGCGCCAGGCATCCTCGGTTCGCCCCTGGCTCCAGTCGAGCTCGGCCAGCGCCGCCAGGCAGTCGACGCGCAGGTACGAGTCGGACAGGTACGACTCCGCGGCCTGGCGCGCCTCGGACCAGCGCCCGGCGACGATCAGCGGGGGGAAGAGCGGGAGATGACGCCGGCCGCCCGGATCCCCGCGCGCCTTGCGGTCCTCCCACCAGATCCGGTCGTACTCGGCCAGCAGCGCCTCCCGGCCAGCAAGGTCACCGGCATCCCAGGTCAGCGTGAGCTCGATGATCTGCCATTTCAAGGCCGCGGCGGCCATGAACCGGTTGCCGGCGGCCAGAAACGAACGCCGGGCGTCCTCGAACGCCGCGCGGGCGTCCGTGGGCCGGCCGGCGCCGGCCCAGGCGAGCGCGAGGCCGAGCCGGGCGTGGCCGCTGTCATTGTCGCTCCGCGCGCCCGGCGTCCCGGATGCAGCGCTGAGCGCGCCCAGCCCGACCTCGATCGCGTCCCCGACGAGGCGCTCTGCGCGGTCGTCTTCGACCA
>DAOKZM010000049.1:4041-6354 GCA_035325665.1 Thermomicrobiales bacterium
CCCGGTAAACGCCGTGGTGGGCGAGCCATTGGGCAAACGGCCCCTGGCCGCTCCCGAGGCGGCCGCCGATCGCGTGAATGCGGTCGCGATCGCTCGATTCGAGGGAATGGTACGCCTCCAGCGCCTCGCGAAGATCTTCCAAGGTGACCTCGCCGAGGAAGCCGCGGATACGCGCGCGGCTCCAGAGCACGATTGCCTCCAGTGCGCGGTCGCCCGACGCGGCGACGTGGAAGCGCGCTTCATCGAGATAGGCGAGTGCCCTGGGTGGATCGCTGTAGCGGCGGGCGTCGGCGAGGTGCGCCAGGATCGTCGCCCGCTCGGCCGCGGCCGGCGGGTCGTCGCGCAACACGGCCAGCGCTGCCTCGAAGCGCTCGACGGCGTCCTCGACCGCGTTCGACTGCATCGCCGCGATGGCGGCTCGCTGTAGCCAGGCAGTCGCGCGCCTGTCCCCTGCCTGCTGAAAGTGGTAGGCGACGAGGTCGGCGCCCACACTATCGCGTTCCGCCAGCATCTCGGCCACCTGCCGGTGCCAGACGTGCCGTCGGGGCGGGGTGATTGCGTCGTAGACTGCCTCGCGGACGAGCGCGTGGGTGAACCGGATCGCCGGCCTGCTCGGGCTCGGCGTGATGATCTGCGCGTCGCGTGCCTGCTCGATGGCGGTTGCCAGCGCGATGTCGTCGATCGCGGCGACATCGCGCCAGAGCGCGAGCGGGACCTCGGCGCCGATGACCGCCGCGATCTGGAGCAGCGCCCGGGCGGTTGCATCCATCCAGGCGACGCGCGCGTCGATCATCTGCCGGACGAGGAGCGGGACTGGCGCCAGCGCCGTGTCGCCGAGGAGCCATCTGTCCCGCTCTCGCGTCAGGATGCGCTCGTGCTCGAGCGACCGCAGCAGCTCCTCGGTGAAGAACGGATTGCCCTCGGCGTGGTCGTAGAGGTGGGTCACGAGCCGCGACTCGTCACCTGGATCGAGAGCGTAGCGGTGGCGGACGACTTCGCGGACCTCGTCCGGGCCAAACCGCTGGAGGCTGATGCGCAGTGGGCGCGACTCGCGGACAAGATGCGGCAGGTAGCGGTGGAGCGGCTGGTCGGGCGCCAGCTCGATGTCCCGGTACGTCATGATGACCGCAATTGGATGTCGCGGGAGCGCACGCGCCAGATGGCGCGCTAGCGCGAGGCTGTCGGGATCAGCCCAGTGCAGGTCCTCGAGGATGATGACCAGCGGATTCTGGCTGGAGGCGTTCATGAGGAATGCGAGGATGCGCGACTGGGCTTCTCGAATCGTCGTCGGCGAGGCGGGTACACCGTGAGTGTCGAACAGGTTCGGGATATCTAGCGCGACGGACTGTGCTGCCAGATCCTCGAATGCCTCGATCCACGGTCCGTGGGGAGGAGTGGCGGGGTCATAGCAGCCCCCACGAGCGACGCGCGCGCCGCCGGCCTCGGCGATCCGCGCCGCCGCCTCGACCAGCGCGGTCTTGCCGATGCCTGCCTCGCCGCCGATCAGGATCAACCGGCCGCGCCCCGCGCTCGCCTCGCGTAGGCAGGCGCGAATCTGGCCGAGCTCGGCATCGCGCCCGTGGATGATTGGCGGGTTGGGGTGCGCGGCAGGCAAGTTGGTCGTCATCGTCGCGCCTCGCGGTGTGGCCAGCGCCGGAGGACAAGGCGGATTGGCCGTCTGTTCACCACTATAGCACGCTCGGTGTCGCGTCCGGTTGGTCCGCCGATGAGCGCTCTTGCTCATAGGCGAGCGATTCGGAACGCTGGCGGATGGTCAGGATGACGGATGTTGGGCCGGTGACGCGTGCCTACAGTGCGGTCATCGTCGATCGAGACTGGGCCGCCAGGAGGCGGTGCAATCTGGAAGGAATTCACATGACCGCCATCACCGAGCTCGACACGGTAGACATCGAAGCCCAGCGCGACGCACTGATCGAGCGCATGCTGAACGCGACGATCGCCACCTGGGACGTCGCGGCGCTCTTCCTCGGCTCGCGGCTGGGGCTGTACGACGCGCTGGCTAGCGAAGGGCCGGCGACGCCGGGCGAGCTGGCCGCCAGGACCGGCACGGCCGAACGGTACGTGCGCGAGTGGCTCGAGCAGCAGGCCGTGTCCGGCTTCCTGCACGTGGACAATCCGGTGGACCCGGCGGGTGAGCGCCGGTACGCGCTGCCCACCGCCCACGCCGAGGTGCTCACCGAGCGCGAGAGCCTGAACTACCTCGCGCCGCTGCCGCAGATCGTGGTCGGCGCGCTCTCTCCGCTCGACCGGGTGCTGCAAGCGTTCCGGACGGGGGAGGGGGTCGGGTACCAC
>DAOKZM010000049.1:6443-9625 GCA_035325665.1 Thermomicrobiales bacterium
GCAGCGCGCGCTGCACGCCGACGTCCACGAGCGGCTAATTGCCGACCCGCCGGCGCGGGTGGCAGACATCGGCTGTGGCCACGCCTGGTCGAGCATCGGGATGGCCCGCGCCTACCCGAAGGCCCTGGTCGATGGATTCGACCTCGACGCCGCGTCGGTGGAGGCGGCCAACCGGCACATCCACGCGGCCGGTCTGGCCGGCCGCGTGACCATCAGCGAGCGAGACGCTGCCGATCCGGACCTGAGTGGTCAGTACGATCTGGTGACGGCATTCGAGTGCATCCACGACATGCCGGACCCAGTCGGCGTGCTGAGCTCGATGCGCCGGCTGGCCAGCGGCCGCGGGGCTGTCATCGTCATGGACGAGCGCGTTCGCGAGACGTTCGTTCCCGAGACGGACCTCGTCGAGCAGTTCATGTACGGATTCAGCATCCTGCACTGCCTGCCGGTCGGGATGCTCGGCGAACAGCCGGCCGGGACCGGCACCGTGATGCGGCCTGATACGTTGAGCGGATACGCGCGTGCCGCCGGCTTCGGCCGCGTCGAGCTGCTGCCGATCGAGAGCTTCTTCTTCAACTTCTACCGGCTCTGGCCGTAGGCATAGTCGTCGGGCAGCGCGGTCAGCGCGCCGCCCGACGGATCGTTTACCCCCAGACCTGCTCGAAGACGCGCAGGTAGTTCTCGCCGAGGATCTTGCGGACGTCGTCGTCCGAGTAGCCGCGGGCCTGCAGGCGGTCGATGAAGTTGGTGACCTGCGGGTAGTTCCACCAGCCGTCCAGAGCGCGCATCGGCGATCGGACGTCGGCGGTGATCAGCTTGCTGTAGCGGCCGGCGACATCCGGGTATTCCGGCTCGCCCCACGGGTCATGCCAGTGGTCCGGGTACGTGCCGAGCGACATGTCGGTGCCGATGCCGATGTGGTCGGTGTTGCCGACGAGGTTGGCGACGTAATCCACGTGGTCGATGAAATCGTCCACGGTCGGCCAGTGGCTGGTGTCCGGCTTCATTACCAGCGGCCCCCACGGCGCGAGGCCAACGACCCCGCCGGTGGCGACGCAGGCGGTGATCTGGTCGTCGTCGATGTTGCGTGGGTTTGGCACGACGCCGTTCGGGTTCGAATGCGAGAAGACGACCGGCTTCGTCGAGCGCTCGAGGATGTCGAGCGAGGATCGCTTGCCGATGTGAGTGCAATCGAGCAGGACGCCGACCCGGTTGCACTCGTCCACAACCAGCTCGCCGAAGCGGGTCAGGCCGCTGTTGGTGCGGTCGAGCGCGCCGTCGCAGATCAGGTTGGTCGTGTTGTAGGCAGGGAGCATCATTCGCAGGCCCAGCCGCCAGAACGCCTCGACCCGGTGCAGCTTGTCGCCGATGAAGTCGCCACCCTGGGCGGCGAGGACGAACGCGGCCTTGCCTTCCTCCTTGGCGCGGCGGATGTCGGCGGCCGTCTCGGCGATGAGGATGTTCGGGTTCCTCCGGGCGACGAGGCGCCAGAACATGGCCTCCTCCATCGCCCGTTCGGCCGAGGCGTGCGGGTCGAAGACGGTCAGCATGTAGGCGGTGACGCCGTGGCGGTGGGCGTTGGGGAAGTCGGCGTCGGGCCAGACCTGCATGCAGGAGTCGATGAAGATGTACGGGTGGTCCTCCTCGATCAGCGGGTGAAAGCCCTTGTTCGCCTTCTCGATCTGCTCGGGGGTGAACGCCATCGTGCGGCTTCTCCTTCGGCTCATCATGTCCCTCCAGGCATCGCTCGGCCCTGTCGCGGCAGAATAGCAGAGGTTGAGGGTGCTGACGCCTTCGGGCGGCCGGTCGGGGGCTGGGTGGATTCGACGCTGCTGCTGGCGATGGTCGTCGTCGCGGTCTCAGGGCTGATCTTCGGGATGACCGGCTTCGGGTTCGCGCTCGTCAGCGTCCCGCCGCTGCTCCTGCTCTACGAGCCGGGGACGATCGTCGCCCTGACCTTCGCCATATCGCTGGCGACGAGCTGGCTGGTGGTCGCGAGTGGTTGGCGCGAGCTCGAGCGGCGGCTGGTGCTGGCGCTGATGCCGGGAGCGCTGGCCGGCATGGTGCTCGGTGCGCGAATCCTCGATATCGTCGATCCGGCAATCGTCAAGATCGTGGCTGGCGCGATCGTCGCGGCCTACTCGCTCGTCCTGCTAGCCGGCGCCCAGCCATCCGGCGGACGCAGCCCGTGGGTCGTGTCGATCGCCGGGTTCGCCAGCGGCGCCCTGGCGACATCGACCGGCCTCTCCGGCCCGCCGATCGTGATGCTCTTCTCGGCACGCGGGCTGACGAGGGATGCCTTTCGATCGACGATCTCCGCCTACTTCGTGCTGATCTCGATCGCCGGCTTGCCGATCCTGGTCGGCAGCGGGGCGCTGGGGCGGGGCGAGCTGTCGACGGCGGCGCTACTCACGCCGGCCGCGATTGCCGGCACGCTGGTCGGCAACCGGCTCGTCCGGCGGCTGACGGCGGAGCGGTTTCGAAAGCTGACGCTGGCGCTGCTCCTCGCCACCGGCCTGATGGGGGTCGCGACGGCGGTCGCGGCGCTCGTCTGACGACCGGAACGCGTGATCGCGTCCTGTCTGCACGGTCCGACATATAAGAACGCATCCCGTAGGGACGGGCGCGACGCGAACACGCCAGGCGTATGGATGTTGGGGCGCCCGCACGCGGGAGGGCACTCCGACCTGCCATGTGTCCGACGTGTTCGCGCAGCGCCCTCCCCTACACGGCGATAGGGGCGCCGGTCGGGCGGTGTTGCGGCTTGGTGGGCCTGCGGCTCGCGGCTAGGTCCTCACCTGGTCCTGCGCGGCGACTTACTCGCCAGCGAAGATGTCGAGCCAGCGCCGCCAGTTTGGCTCGTCCGTCTGCTTCTTTGACGCCGCCGGTTGGCCCGCGGCCGGCGCCGGAGGGTTCTGCCAGTGGACCAGCAGGACGGTCTCACCGGGGTTAGCGAGGTTGAGGTCACGGCGGGCACGCGCCTCGACGTAGGCGGTGTAGGCGCCGGTCGAGTACGAGTCGAGCTCCGCCTGCAGCGCCCGGTTGTCGCGCTCGATCTTCGCGATGGTGCCGTTCAGGCTGGCTTCCTCTGCCTGAAGCTGGCGCGCTCGCCAGGCCTGCTCGCCGAAGGCGACCATGAAGTAGACGCCGACGAAGAGGATGAGCAGGATCGCGATGCGGTT
>DAOKZM010000049.1:9635-12130 GCA_035325665.1 Thermomicrobiales bacterium
GGCATCGTCGGCCACCGCGTCGCCTGCTCGTAGGCGTGCGCGGCGCGGAACACCTCTGGCTCCCCGAATGCCCGTCCGAGCACCTGCAGCGACACCGGCAGCCCGTCCGAGAAGCCGCAGGGGATCGCCACGCCGGGCAGGCCGGCCATGTTGGCCGGGATCGTGAAGATATCCGACAGGTACATCTGGATCGGGTCGTCGGCCCGCTCGCCGATGTGGAACGCGACGGTCGGCGAGGTCGGCGCCAGGATCACGTCGACGTCCTCGAACGCGCGGTCAAAGTCGCGTTTGATCAGCGTTCGGACCTTCTGCGCCTTGACGTAATACGCATCGTAGTACCCGGACGCCAGCGCGTAGGTGCCGAGCATGATCCGGCGCTTGACCTCCGGCCCGAACCCTTCGCCGCGCGTCTTCAGGTAGGAGTCGATGACGTTGCCGCCGTCGACGCTGAAGCCGTACTTGACCCCGTCGAAGCGGGCCAGGTTGGCGCTCGCCTCGGCCGGGGCGGTGATGTAGTAGGTCGGCAGAGAGTACTTCGAGAAGGGGAGCGAGACCGGCACCAGCTCGGCGCCGAGGCGTTCGAACTCAGCGTAGGCCGCCTCGCAAGCGGCGGCGACGCCCGGCTCCATGCCCTCGACGTTGCTGAACTCGCTGGCGATCCCGATCTTCATCCCGCGGATGTCGCCGGTCAGCGCGCCCCGGTAGTCGGGGACATCGACCGGCGCCGAGGTCGAATCGCGTGGATCATGGCCGGCGATGGCGCCGAGGACGATGGCCGCGTCCTCGATCGTCCGCGTGAACGGGCCGATCTGGTCGAGCGACGAGGCGAAGGCCATCAGCCCCCAGCGCGACACACGTCCGTAGGTCGGCTTGAGCCCGACGACACCGCAGAAGCCGGCCGGCTGGCGGATGCTGCCGCCCGTGTCGGAGCCGAGCGCCGCCATCGCCTCGCCGGCCGCGACCGACGCCGAAGAGCCGCCGCTTGACCCGCCCGGCACGCGCTCGGGATCCCACGGGTTGCGGGTCGTGAAGAAGGCCGAGTTCTCGGTCGAGGAGCCCATCGCGAACTCATCGGTGTTGGTCTTGCCGACGAAGACTGCGCCCTGCGCGCGCATGCGCTCGACGACGGTCGCGTCAAACGGCGAGCGGTAGCCCTCCAGCATCTTCGACGCCGCTGTCGTCGGCGCGTCGGTCGTGCAAAGAATATCTTTCAGCCCGATCGGGATGCCGGTCAGCGCCTGCGCCTCGCCCCGCCCGATCGTCGCGTCGGCGTCGGCGGCCATCTGCCGCCCCTGCTCGAACATCGGCGTGATGAAGGCGCGGACCGTCGGGTCGACCTGTTCGATCCGCGCGATGTGCGCCTCGGTCAGTTCGGACGCGCTGATCTCGCGCGCGTCGAGCATGCGCCGCGCGTCGGCGATGGTCAGTTTCGTCAGCTCCGTCATGGCAGGCTCCGCTCGCGGCTATCGGGTGGGGCCGGCGCCGGCCGGCCGGCGATGGGACTCAGGACTGATCGAGGACGGCGTTGACCTTCAGGTAGCCATCCTCGCTGTTCGGCGCGTTGGCCAGCACCAGCTCGCGAGGCAGGGATGGCTGGACCACATCATCGCGCATAACGTTGTGCAGCTGGATGACCTGTGCCGTCGGCGGGATGTCGTCGGTGTCGACGTCCTGCAGCGAGGAGATGTGGTCGAGGATGCTTGAGAGCTGCTCGCGCATGCGCTCGATCTCGTCCTCGGTGAGGCCGATGCGGGCGAGCGCGGCGATGTGCTCGACGGTAGCGCGGTCTAGCTTCACGCGGTGTCCTCCCGCGCCCGGTGACGCCGGGCGCCGTGGTCGGGTGTCGTCTGAACCGTATCGTGGCGAGTGTAACAACGCCGGCAGGCGCCTACCACTCGCCGGCCTCCCGGACGGCCCGGGTGACCCCAGCGACGACCTCGGCGGCGCCTCCCGTGACGTGCAAGACGCCGGCGGCCTCGGCTGTTGATGCCATCTCGTCGAAGCCTGGCCCGCCAACGGCGATGGGCGTTCGGCGGGAGACGGCCGCCAAAGCATCGACCGCGTCGAGAGCGCGAGCCGCTGCCGCGTCGGTCGTCGCGCTCAGGCAGACGAGCGCCGGGCGCACCACGGCGACGGTCGCGGCGAGGTCGGACGCTGGCACATCCGGGCCGAGCGGCACGACCCGCCACCCCTCGCGGGCAAGCAGGATCGAGACGACGAGCGCCCCGGTGTCGTGCGTCTCGCCGGGGGCGCAGGCGACGATAGCGCAGCCGCGACCGTTGTCGGGGTTGACCAGGGCGAAGATCGCGGCGAGGCGTCGCTGGACGACCCCACTGGCGAAGCGGACGGCGGTGACTGGCGCCGCGCCGCGCCGCCAACGGCTGTCGACCTCGATCAGCGCGGGACGGACGACCGCGTCGGCGAGCGTCTCGATCCCGAGCAGGTCGATGGCCTCGTCGAGAGCGTGCCGGGCTGCCGAGCCGTCAAACGCAATG
>DAOKZM010000050.1:0-10755 GCA_035325665.1 Thermomicrobiales bacterium
GGGGGGGGGGGCATTAACCGAGGGCCCGGGCCGGCCCCGAAGCGGGAACGGCGCGGTCGACGGGCGCGGGGGAGACCGGGCCCTGCCCGACAACCGCCACTTCCCCGACGAGGAATCGGTCTTCCGCGCCTGCACCGGCCACTGGTATGCCGAGAACCCTCCACCCGATCCGGCAGGCTGGGCGGCGGTCTCCGACCCCGAGGCGCGGCTACGCCTGGCGCTCGGCGAGATCTACGCCTGGTACCGGCGCAACGAGGCGATGATCGACAAGGGCGCCCGCGACGCGGAGGTGCTCCCGGCCCTGGCCGGCGTCGTCACCGAGCACCAGGCGCCGTACTGGCGGGCGGCGCGCCGAACGCTTGCCGCCGGCTGGGAGGTCAGCGACGAGCGCCGAGAGATCGTCGCCGCCGGCATCGGCCACGCGACGGAGTTCTCCACATGGCGTTCGCTCGTCCGCACCGAGGGACTCTCCGACGCCCAGGCGTCCGACCTGATGACCGCCCTCGTCGCCTGCGCCGCGCGCGTCTGAGCGAGCGCGGCCCCTCAGACCACCCGCACCGGGACGCGCTGGACCATGTTGTTGCCCATGCCCTGGTAGTTCCACTCCTGCTCCAGTGGCTGGGTGTTGCCGTCGCCGTCGGTCGCGCGGACCAGCAGCGTGTGGTCGCCGGGCGCGGCGTCCCATTCGCACGACCAGCCGCGCCAGGCGTGCCGGCCGACCGGCTCCTCCAGCGTCGCGTCCCGCCAGGTCGCGCCGCCGTCGGCGCTGACCTCGACGCGGGCGACTCCTGGTCTCCCTGCCCAGGCGCGGCCGGTAAGCGTTACCGGCCCGCGCTGGACGACGCGCAGCCGCGAGGCGAAGTCGGGGATGCCGGGCGGGATCATCAGCGCCCGCGGCCGCAGCAGCGTCACTGGGTCGCCGATGTCGTCGGCGGTCTGCGTGTAGCGGTAGGTGTTGATCATCTGGTAGCCCTCGAAGGGCTCGGCAACCGCCTCGATCGTCGCCAGCCACTTGACGCTCGTCATCCCGAACCAACCGGGGACGACCAGCCGCAGCGGCGCGCCGTGCTGCGGCTGGAGCGGCTCGCCGTTCATCCCCCAGGCCAGCAGCACCTCCTCGCGCATCGCCTCCTCGCCTGTCAGGCTGCGCTGGTAGGGCTGGACGACGCCGCCCTGGATGCCCCAGTCGATCCCGGTGAAGACCAGCTCGACGGCGGCGTCCGCCACGCCGGCCTCCTCCAGCACGCCGCGCAGCGGCGTGCCGGTCCATTCAGCCGTCCCGATCGCCTCCAGCAACCATGGCTGGCTGAGCGAGCGCGGCTCGAAGAGCGCCCGGCCGTTGCCGCCGCACTCCATCGTCACCGGCATCGACACGGTCGGCCGCGCCTTGAGGTCGTCCAGCGAGAACGCCAGTGGTCGGCGGACCAGCCCGCCGACCGAGAGCCGCCAGCTCGCGGCGTCGCCATACGGGATGTCGAAGTGGGTCAGCAGGTAGTGGAGGCCCGTCGGGGTGATCGGGTAACGCAGCGCCTCCAGCGGCATGCCGCGGTTGCGGAACGCCAGTTGGAGCTCCTCGATGTGGAAGAGCGGGTCGTGCGAGAGGCCGCTGCCGTCGCCGACGGCCGGCAGGTCGTCCAGGAATTCGGGCTCGATCGGGCGGTCGGAGGCATGCGGGTCCATCGGCGGCTCCTTCGCTGAAGAAACGGGAACGAACGCGAGCCGGGGGCGTTATAGACGATGGGATCGCGGCACGATGCCAGCGTCACACTAGCGAGACGCGCCACTACTGTCAACGGCGGCGCTGGTGGACACGGCCTGTACGATGGTTGTTGGGCATCCGACCGACGGCGCCGATGCCCGGCAACACGAACCAGAGGAGCCAGCATGTTCTTCCACCGCAAATCAGCCACGATGGTAGCGCCCGAGGAGGCGCTTCCCGGCCACGACCGCCCGCAGTACTCCATCCCCAGCCGCCACGAGGTACTCGGCACGCCGCTCCAGCCGCCCTTCCCGGCCGGCTACGAGGTTGCCCAGCTCGCCCTCGGCTGCTTCTGGGGCGCCGAGCGGCTGTTCTGGCAGCTCGACGGGGTCTACTCGACCGCGGCTGGCTATGCCGGCGGCTACTCGCCGAACCCGACCTACGAGGAGGTCTGCAGCGGGCGGACCGGCCATGCCGAGGTCGTCCAGGTCGTCTTCGACCCGCGCGTCGTCTCCTATGAGGAGCTGCTGCGCGTCTTCTTCGAGGCCCACGACCCGACCCAGGGCATGCGCCAGGGCAACGATGTCGGCACCCAGTACCGCTCGGCGATCTACACCACCAGCGAGGCCCAGCGCGAGACGGCCGAGCGCGTCCGCGACGCCTACAACGCCGAGCTCCAGCGCGCCGGCTACCGGCCGATCACGACCGAGATCGCCCCGGCCGGCCCGTTCTACTACGCCGAGGCCTACCACCAGCAGTACCTGCACAAGGCGCCGCACGGCTACTGCGGCCTGGCCGGCACCGGCGTGACCTGCCCGATCGGCGGCGCGACGGCGAACATCCCGAGCTAGCCATATCGAAGGAGGACGAGCCAGGATGGTGACACGCGAGCAGAAGGTCGAGACGTTCCGCGCCCTCCACGCGCGGCCGGGCGCCTTCGTCATTCCCAATCCCTGGGACGCCGGCAGCGCCCGCATCCTGACCGCGCTGGGCTTCGAGGCGCTGGCGACGACGAGCTCCGGCTACGCCTTCTCGGCAGGGTTCGTCGACAACGCCAACGTGCTGACCCGTGACGGCGTGCTGGCGAACGCACGGCAGATCGTCGAGGCGACCGACCTGCCCGTCTCGGCCGACCTGCTGAACCTGTTCGGTAAAGACCCGGCGACGTGCGCCGAGACGATCCGGATGGCGGCCGGCGTCGGGCTGGCCGGCGGCTCGATCGAGGACTCGACCGGCGACGATGACGACCCGATCTATCCGTTCGACCTGGCGGTCGAGCGGGTCGCGGCGGCGGCCGAGGCCGCACGCGAGAGCAACTTCGTCCTGACCGCCCGGTCCGAGAACTTCCTGCACGGCCGCCGCGACCTCGACGACACGATTCGACGGCTGCAGGCGTTCGCCGACGCGGGCGCGGAGGTGCTCTACGCCCCCGGCCTGCCGGACCTGGAGACAGTTCGCCAGATCTGCGCGTCGGTCCCCCGGCCGGTAAACGTCCTGACCCGGCAAAGCTGGTCCGTCGCCGAGCTGGCCGAGGCGGGCGCGAAGCGCATCAGCGTCGGCGGCGCGATGATGCTCGCCGCATTCGGCGCGTTCGCCCGCGCGGCACGCGAGGTGCGGGAGCACGGCACGTTCACCTATTCCGCCGATGCCATGACGCACGGCGACGCGGCCGCCTACATGAGGCGCGCGAGCAACGATTGAGGTCTCGATGAGCGATACCCAGATGAAGAGCATCCCGACGACCGACGCCGAATGGCGCGAGCGGCTTTCGCCGCAGCAGTACCGCGTGCTCCGACAGGCCGGCACCGAGGCGCCGTTCACGGGCGAGTACGTCGAGGTATTCGACGACGGCACCTACCACTGCGCGGCCTGCGGGAATCTGCTGTTCAACAGCGACGCGAAGTTTCATTCCAGCTGCGGCTGGCCCAGCTTCACCGAGACCGCCACGCCGGACGCGGTCGAGTACCTGGAGGACCGCTCGCACGGCATGGTCCGCACCGAGGTCCGCTGCGGGCGCTGCCACTCGCACCTCGGCCACGTCTTCGACGACGGTCCGGCCGACCGTGGCGGCCTGCGCTACTGCATGAACAGCGTCGCGCTCGACCTGGACCGCCAGTAGTCAGACGGCCCGCTCGTGCCAGCAGGCGGTGTAGAGCAGACGATAGCCCAGCGACCCGTAGAGCCGCTGGGCTACCGCGTTGTCCGCCTCGGTCGTGAGCGTGGCGAGCTCGATGCCCCGCTCGCGCAGCGCCGTCAGGCCGGCCAGCACGACCGCCCGGCCGAGGCCGATGCCCCGGTATCTCTCACGGACCATCACCGGTTCGGTCCGCCCCTCGCGCGGCCGGATCGCGGCTAGCTCGGCCCGGGCGATCGAGCAGGTGCAAACCGCCGCCAGCCAGCCGGCGGTGTCGGCCACGACGAGGTCGAGCGCCGGGTCGTAGTCCGAGTCGTCACGGAAGGCACGCCACTTCCGCAGCGCGCTCTCGAGCGGGCCGAACGCGTCGGCATACAGTGCCAGCCACTCATCCAGTTCGCGCCGCGCGTCGAGCGCCCGAAGCGTGAAGCCCGGCGGGAACGATGGCGCCGGCGCCGGCGCATCGAGCGGCCGGCCCATCCGCAGCTCTTCCTCACCGAGGACGTAGCCGCGCCGCTCGTAGGTCGCGCGGCTGAGCGCGTCGTCCGAACGGCAGAGCGCGACGAGGCTCGCGGCGTCGTCGTCGCGCACGGCCGCCTCGGCCCAGTCGATGATCCGGTCTTCGAGCGCCCCGCGCGCCGCCGGATGGACGAGCATACCCAGGTAGCGCCCCTGCCAGAGCAGCGCGAAGGCGAGCAGCCGGCCGTCGTCCTCGACCAGCAAGGTGTAGCGCGCGATATCGAACGCCGGGTTGCCCAGCGTCATCCGCAGTTCGGTCGAGCGTAACTCCATATCGACGTGGCCGGCCGCCTCGCAGGCCACCAGCAGGTCGATGATGCGCGGCACGTCGTCCGTTGCAGCGGCACGGCTGGCAGCCATCACGTGCGCATCTCCTCCCGTCGCCGCAGGTGGCACCGATCTGGCAAGGCTCACTGGGCACGCGCGGCCGCGCGGCGCCGGCCGCCACCGGATCGACACGCGGAGGGTAGCAGAGTGGACGAGACAACCATCATTCCGGAAGCTCGAACGAATCGCCGTCAGCTGCTTCGAGCTGCCGGCGTCGGGCTGTCACTACCGTTCGTCGTGCCGCTGATGACGGCGTGCAGCATCGACGACGGCGGCAAGAAGCAGCGCGAGGAAGCAACCCGCGAGGCTGAGCGCGAAGCTGGACAGGTTGGGTCGACCGGCGGCGGGCCGGTCGCCCAGACGACGCCGGCGCCGTCGGCCAGCCCACCCGGCTCCACCGGTTCCGACGCGACGCACCACGGGACGGGAGCTGCCGTCCCGGTGCCGGAGGGCGAGGTGACACCCTTCCAAGTCCACGACCCGTTCCTCGCTCCCGTCGAGGCCGGGCCGAAGGACATCGAGGTCGTCGGCATCAACGCCAACCTGTACGTTGCCAAGGATGTCGCCTACGCCGCCTGGCCGTTCGACGGCGCCGTCCCCGGGCCGGTCCACCGGGTCGTCGAGGGGGACACGATCAACGTGACGTTCAAGGTGGACCCCGGCGCGATCCCGCACTCGCTCGACTTCCACTCGGCCAAGACCCCGCCGGACGTGAACTTCCGGACGATCGCGCCGGGCGAGGAGATGAGCTACAGCTTCGTTCCCAAGTACCCGGGCGCCTACATGTACCATTGCGGGACGCCGCCGATCCTGATGCACATCGGCGCCGGGATGTACGGGGCGATGATCGTCGACCCGAAGGAGGGCTGGCCGGAGGCCCAGGAGCTCATCATGGTCCAGAGCGAGTTCTACATGCAGGACGGCGCCAACGGCATCAAGGTGCCGGACATGAACAAGATGATGGGCAATGGGACGATGGATTACGTCGCCTTCAACGGCTACGCCAACCAGTACGTCGAGAACCCGATCAGGGTGCGGGCCGGCGAGCTGATCCGCATGTTCGTCGTCAACGCCGGTCCGAACATCTGGTCGAGCTTCCACGTCGTCGGCACGATCTTCGACACCGTCTACGTCAACGCCAACCCGCAGAACAAGCAGGTCGGGCTGCAGACGGTCTCGATCGCGCCGGCCGATGGCGCCTGCGTCGAGTTCGTCCTCGACGAGCCGGGCGAATACCCGTTCGTCAACCACTCCTTCGGCCACGCTGCCCACGGCGCGGTCGGCATCCTGCTGGCCGAGTAGCCGCCCGAGGGGTCAGGGCGCGGCGCGGGGCAGAAGCGGTTCCCCGCACCGTTCCCGTGCTGAATACGGCGGAGCGCGTTGATCGCATGGCGCGGTTGACGGTAGAGTGCGTCGCACGACAGCATGACGCCGAGCCTGAACGATCCCACCGTCCTTCGGGCCGCCGGGGAGCGGACACCGTACCTGACCCGCGGCGTCGGTCGAACGAACCGGGAGGACCGCGACGGCACGACTTTCCGCGCGAGCCGCCTCCCCGGTCGGGGAGCGATCCTACGACTGGTGGCCGCGGCGTGCCCTGACGAGATCCTCGCGCGTCGACCTCGTCTGCCACGCGGCGCTGGTGGTGCTCGTGCTGCTCTACATCGTCGCGTACTCGGCCAGGTCGATCCACGCCTATACGATCGGCACGACCCTCTTCGACCTGGCAACCTTCGAGCAGAGCTTCTGGAACGCCACCCATGGCACGTTGTTCTTCTCCAGCCTCGAGGGGGACATCAGCCACTTCGGCCGGCACTTCTCACCGATCTTCTACCTCCTGCTGCCGATCTACGCGCTGCACCGCGACCCGACGACGCTGCTCGTCCTCCAGAGCGTCGCGCTGGGGCTGGCCGCCATCCCGCTGTACCTGTTCGCTCGCCGCCGGCTTGGCCAGTCGCCGGCCGCGCTCGGCCTCGCCGCGCTCTACCTGGCCAGCCCGGCCGTCCATGACATCAACATCGTCAACGAGTTCCACGAGCTGGCGTTCGCGGTCCCGCTGCTCTTCCTCGCCTTCTATGCCGCTGAGGCGCGACGCTGGCGCCTCTACGGGCTCGCCGTCGTCGGCGCGCTGATGGGGAAGGAGGACGTCGCGCTGACCGTCGCCGCCCTGGGGATCTATTTGGCGCTCGTTCAGCGCGAGCGCCGGATCGGGCTCATCACGGCTGCGGGTAGCGTTGCGTGGTTCCTGATCGTCGTCGAATGGATCATGCCGGCGCTGCGCGGGCCGCTCGGGCCGGTGCCGTTTCTCGGCTACGACTATCTCGGAGAGGGGATCTTCGGGATCGCCAGGGGCGTTGTGACCAACCCGCGCGAGCTCTGGCAGGTGATGAGCAGCCAGCCGAAGCAGGACTACTTGCACTGGCTGTTCCTGCCGGTCGCCTTCGTGGCCCTGCTCGCGCCGGAGGTGCTGCTGATCACCGCGCCGGGGCTGCTGCTGATCCTGGCGTCCGCCTACCCGCCCACGTTCGCCATCTTCGAGCGCTACGTCGCGCCGATCCTGCCGTTCGTCTACATCGCCACGGTGATCGGCATCGCGCGGCTGCGTGACGCCGGGCGGGCCATCGCCTGGCTACGGGAACGAACGGGCCACCGCGACGACACCCAACGCCCGGCGCTGCTGCCGCGCGCGGTCATGACGCTCGCACTCGTCGCCCTGGTCGCCTCCAGCGCCGTCTACGCCCAGGTCCATCTGCGCAAATACCCCGATCGCCTGCGCTACACCGACGAGCCAAGCCCGCACGCCGCGACCGCGATGGCAATCGCCGCGGACATTCCGGAGCACGCGACGGTCGCGATCGAGGACCACCGGCTGCTCGTCCGCGCCGCCCACCGCCGGCATCTCTACTATCTCTCCGGTTCGTCGCCGGCCACCGACTATCTCGTCGTCGACCGCGCGGTCGGGCCGATCACCAACGCATCCCCCGAGGAACGAGCGACCGCCCTCGACCGTGTCATCGAGGGCGGAGAATACCTGCTGATTCGCTGCGAGGATGGGATCGCGCTCTACGGCAGTCGCGCCGCGTACCAGCGCGACGCCGCCTGGTTCGCGGGGCTCACGCCCAGCTCCGGCATGGCCTGCGAGCCGTGAGGTCGGCGCGGGCGAACCACCGCCCGCGCTATTCGCGTCTCGATGAGGCGTCAGCGCACCTTGCCGCGCGACATCATGCGGACCATCGGCATCGGCGCAGTCGGGTAGTCGATCAGCGCCGGGCCATCCTGGGCGAACGCATCCTTCAGCACGTCGCGCAGCTGCTCCGGCGACTCGGCCCGGTATCCGGCCACCCCGAACGCGTCGGCCAGCTTGACGAAGTCGGGGTTCTCCAGCGTCGAGGCGATCTCGCGGCCGCCGTAGCGCGTGCGCTGGATCGCCTTCACATTGCCATAGGCGCCGTCGTTGAAGACGATCGCGACGACCGGGATGTTGAACTGCTTCGCCGTCGCCAGCTCCGGCTGGGTGTACATGAAGCCGCCGTCGCCGTTGATCGAGACGACCTTGCGCCCCGGCGCGCCGACCTGGACGCCGAGCGACGTCGCGTAGCCGTAGCCGAGCGTGCCCTGAAAGCCCGCGCCGACGTAGGTGCGCGGCTGGTAGACCGGGTAGCCGAGGTCTGCGTAGGCGGCGACCTGGGTGATATCACCGACGAAGATGCCGTCGTCCGGCAGCTCCTCGCGGATCACCTCGCAGATCGAGGCCTGCGGCTGGCCCTTCTCGAACAGCTCCTCCTGAGCCGCCTCGCGGACGGCAGCGATCTCCTCCGTCCGCGACTGGCGCGAGCGGTTGTGCTTGCCGACGGCGTCCGCCAGCTTTGGCAACGCGTCGGTCGCCTGGGCCAGGATCGCGACGTCCGGCTGCTGGACCTTGCCGAACTCGGCCGGGTCGATGTCGATCCGGACGATCTTCATCCCCTCGAGCCCCCAGTCGAGCAGCGCGCGGTCGAAGCGCGTGCCGACCGCCAGGACGGCGTCGGCCTTTGCCCAGATCTTATGTCCGCCCAGCAGCGACAGGGTCAGCGGCTCGCGGTCGGAGACGGCCCCCTTCGCGTTTGGCGTCAGGATCAGCGGGGCCTGCAACATCTCAGACAGCTCGCGGAGCGCCTCGCCCGCGTCGATCGCGCCGCCGCCAGCCATGATCACCGGATACTCGGCCTGTCCGAGGATCTTCGCCGCCTGCTCCAGCGCGTCGTCGTCGATGGCCGGCGGGGCATCCGGCTCGGCCGGCCCGAGCAGTGTCACCTCGGCCGTGCGGCCCATCATGTCCGGCGTCATCTCGATCTCGACCGGCCGCACCCGGCCGGACTGCAGCTGGCGGAACGCCTCCTGGACGGCGGCCGGGGCGTCCTCGGGCCGCTCGATGAAGGTCGCCGACTTCATGATGTGCTCGATCATTCCGCGCTGGTCGGGGATCTCGTGAAGCGCGCCGATGTTCTTGTCGTACTGGTGCTCCCAGACCTGCCCGGCGATCACCAGCACCGGCGCGTTGCATGCCCAGGCGGTCGAGAGCGCGCCAGCGGCGTTGAGCAGGCCTGGCCCGGGGACGACGACGCAGACGCCGACCTTGCCGGTCGTCTGGGCATAGCCGAAAGCCATGTAAGCGGTCGTCTGTTCGTGGCGTGTATGGATGACCCGGATCTTGTCCTGCGCGCCGTAGAAGGCGTCGAACAGGTTGTCCATTTGGACGCCGGGAAGGCCGAACACCGTATCGACACCGTTGGCGATGAGCGAGGCGACGACGGCCTCGCCACCGGTCAGCTGCGGCATAGTGCCACTCTCCTGCCATACCGCCCGGGCCGATCCCGGACGCCGCTCTGGTCGCGGAAACCACTGCCGATCATAGGCCCGCGTCCGGCATATTGGCAACGTCGCCCGCGGCGGGCGGCAGGAAGCGGACGAGCCTCCGGTCGATCGACCGAAGGCTCGTCCAGATCGGGAGGGTTGTGAGTGCTAGCGGCCCCAGCCGTGGCCACCGCACGGCGACGGGTCGCCGCCGCCCGGATAGCCGCCCGGGTTGCCGCCGCCTGGGTTGCCGCCGCCAGAGCCGCCGCAGTCGGCGGACCCGCTACCGACGCCGATCGAGAGATCGAGGTCGATGCAGATGGCCAGGTTCGCGCCGAGGCCCAGTCCGGTCATCAGCTGCCGCTCGGGCAGCTCCACCAGCATCTCGGCTTCCAGCTCGCGCGTGCTCAGCTCGTTCGTCACCATCGGATATGTCCTTTCTCCGTCCCCGCCATCCCGGCGGTCGATTCCGTCGCTACTCCCTTAGTGCCGGACGACCCCGATCGGGGACATCACCGCCCGCCGGGCCAGCGCCCAGACGAGCCGGCCCGCCAGCCGGACCAGGCCGGCCAGCATCAGTCCCAGACCGGCGCAGAGCAGCCCGAGGAAGAGCAGATGTGCCGTCGATACCGCCGCCGCCCCGATCCGGCCAGTCTCCAGCGCAGCTAGCAGCGCCGCGCCCTGCTGGCCGGCCGCCCTCGCGGTGGTCGCCGCGGTCTCCGGCAGCGCCCGGAGAAGGTGGAACAGCATCAGCCCCAGCAACGGGCCGGTGATGGCGACGTAGCCGGCGAAGACGACCGCAACCCAGCGCCGGAGCGGCGGCAGCCGCTGCCCCCTCCACCACGGCACCGGCAGCACCGAGCGCAGCCAGGGGCCGACCATCGACAGAAAGTCCGGCACGCCGGCCAGGTCGGTCAGCGCCCAGTAGCCATCCAGGCGCAGGAACGGCAGGCTCTGGCGCAGCACCTCCAGGTTGACCGCGACCGCCGCCAGCAGCAGCACCCCGGCGCCGCTCCACTGATAGGCGACGATCAGCCCGAGCGTGTAGAGCAGGTGGAAGTAGAACCCTCCCAGGTCGGTCCGCACCCGCCCCCAGCGGCCCAGCCGGTAGGCGTCGGTAACGTCCGTATAGAAGACCGGGTAGACGAAGTACCAGCCGGCCCCGATCCCTCGCACCCGCCCGCCACCATAGCGCAGTGCTGCGGCGTGGCCGAGCTCGTGGACCACACCGCCGGCCACGATC
>DAOKZM010000050.1:10765-12127 GCA_035325665.1 Thermomicrobiales bacterium
GCGTGGCCGGCCGCAACCGCCGCCAGCGCGGCCAGCAGGAGCGGCGGCCAGAACAGCCACTGGAGGACGCGGGCCAGCGGGTCGATCGCCCCCGGCGCGAGCAGCCGCACCCGCATGCGGACCGCCAGCGGATCGCCCCGCTTGGCGGCCGGAGAATCGGGCGTCCCGTCGGCGACGACCAGGCCGGCCGGCGCCAGAGTGCGCTCGATGAGCGCGGCGACGTTGCCGGCGCTGACCTGCCGGCCCGTCCGGCTCGCCACCGCGGCGGCGATCTCGTCGAGCGAGCGCGTCCCATCCGCCTGCTCGACGACGTGGTAGAGCAGCTCGGCGAGCTGCACGAAGCCGCCGTCGCGCTCGACGAGCCACTGCCGGTCGCGGAAGCCGCTGCCGGCCAGCTCGCCGAGGGGCCGCACTCCGGCCGGCCGGGCCGGGCGGCCCGTCCCCCGTCCGGCCGCCAGCCCGGCGCAGACCTCCCGCAGCCGGGCGCGGTAGCGTTCGCTCGACCGCTCGATCGCCTGACCGAGGCCGGCGGCCGGCGGCGAGGTGGTCGCGGTCAGCATGCCAGTCGGTGCTCCTTCCGGAAGTCCGCCTTGGCCCGGCCAATGCGCTTCTTGGCCGCCTCGCGGGAGATCCCCAGCCGCTGGCCGACCTCCTCGCAGGTCAGCCCGTGGACGGCGTGCAGGACGAGCGCCTGCTGGGCGACGTCGCTCAGCCGGCCGAGAGTGACGAGGACGACCTCCCGCTCGACGCAGTCGTCGGCCGGGTCCTCGCCGCGCAGCGCGGACGGCGCCGCGCCGCGATCGAGGAGCGCGTCCATCGAATCGGGCGCGCGCCGCCGCCAGGCCGGCAGCAGGTTGTTGCGGGCGATCCGGTAGAGCCAGGGCAGGATCGCGTCGCCGTCGCGCAACCGGCCCAGGTCACTCCAGGCGTCGAGAAACGTCTCCTGGGCCAGGTCGGCGGCCAGCTCGGCGTCGCCGACCTTGCGGATCAGGTAGCACAGGATCGTCGGGTAGTGACGCTCGGCCAGCCGGTCGAACGCGGCCCGCGAGCCGGCCTGCGCCCGCGTGACCAGGGCGGCGTCAGACAGATCGCCGGCCAGCGCCGGCTCGGATGGGCGCGGGACGAGCCCCGCGCGAAGGTCGAACGACAGCGCCATCAGCGGCCTCCCTTCGCCCGTCGCCCGCGCGGGGCGCGAGAGCCACCATTCGGCCCGCCGCGCCCCGGCGCAGATCCCTTCGGCGGGCCGGAAGGCGAGGCTCCCTCCCCTCCGCTGGATGGATCGCCGAGCCGGGCAAGCCGTCGCTCGAGGTCGTCCCGCGCCGCCGAGAGGGCAGCCGCCGAGTCGGCCCGTAGCCGCTCCAA
>DAOKZM010000051.1:0-1037 GCA_035325665.1 Thermomicrobiales bacterium
GCGGGCCGCGTCGGCGCCACCAACCTGGCGCTCGCCCTGCTGCGCGCCGACGGCGGGACGACGGCGCCCCCCCCCCCCGTGCGGCTGGGCGACCTGAACGAGCACCGCCGCAACGAGACGCGACGCGTCCAGGACGAGGCGGAGGCCCAACTCCACGCCAACGGCTGGGTGCCGGCCGATCCGGCCATCGTCGTCGCCGGGTCCGGCTGGAGCAACGGGATCGTCGGTCTCGTCGCCAGCCGCCTGGTCGAACGCTACCACCGGCCAGCGATCGTCCTGGAGCATGTGGACGATATCGTCCGTGGCTCGGCCCGCTCGGTGCCGGGAGTGGACATCGTCCGGGCGATCGAGGCCAGCAGCGAGATCCTCGACCGCTTCGGCGGACACGCGGCCGCCGCCGGACTCTCACTACGCTACGACGCGCTGGAGACGTTCGTCCGCGAGCTCAAGGCCACCGTCCTCGACCTCTGCGGCGGCCAGCTGCCGGAGCGCGAGATTTTCATCGACGCCGAGGCGGGCGCCGCCGATCTCCACCTCGGCACCGTCGACCTGCTGGAGCGGCTGGAGCCGTTCGGGCAAGGCAACGAGGAGCCGCGCGTCATCGTCCGCGATGTCGCTCACCGCTACGCCAAGACCTCGCGCGATGGCCGCCATCTGCTGCTGCGGGTCGTCGACGAGCGCAATCGCTCGCACCGCGCCGTCTTCTTTGGCGCCGGCCACCGGCTGGCGGAGTTGGAGCAGGCGCCGCGCATCGACATCGCTACCAGGTTACAGCGCGACACCTGGGACGACCGGACGAGCCTGAAGCTACACCTCGACGACTTCCGCCCCGCGCAGTGATAACGTCGTCAACCGCGGTCACCCCGATACGGCTATAATCCGCTCCGGCCTGATTGAGTGAGGCGGGTGAGACGTGAGCTCCTATATTCGCGGCGTCATGGCGCACAGCCGCGACATCAAGCTGTTCCTGCTGTATAGCCTCATCTCCAACGTCGGCATCGGCGTCTTCACGCTGCTCTACAACCTCTACCTCGTCC
>DAOKZM010000051.1:1047-12058 GCA_035325665.1 Thermomicrobiales bacterium
GCCCCGCCGTTATCCAGTCGGACTTGAGCGTGGCCTCTACCTCGTCCAGCTCGGACACGAAGAGGACTACATCGGCCGCTGGAACTCGGTCAACACACTCGTCATGGCGATCGTCGCCCTGGCGATGGGCCTGCTGATCAACCGGTTCGGCGTCTGGCGGACGGTGTCGTCGGGCCTGGTGGTGTTTCTGGTGACGTCCGCCTTCGCCTGCGTCATCACCGAGCCGAGACTGCTGCTCGTCTTCGCCGGTCTCAGCGGCGCCGGCACGGCGTTCCTGTTCGTGCCGACGATGCCGTTCATCGTCGACCTGACCCATAGCCGGGAGCGGCACCATGTCGCCGCGCTGGCGTTCTCGCTGAACTCGCTGTCGATCACGTTCGGCAGCCTGCTCGGCGGCTGGCTGCCGCGCTCGCTCAGCCTCTTCTCGGGGATCTCCGCTCAGAGTCCCGAGGCGTATCGCTATACCCTCCTCGTCGGGTTGGCGTTCGCCGGATTCGCGATCGTGCCGCTGCTGATGATGAGCGGCGAGCGCAAGCGCGCCGTCCCGCAAGACGACGAGCAGCCGGCCCACGGCGCGCCGCCGGTGACCGACCGGCGCACCGTCCGTCGCCACATGGCCGTCTTCATCGCTGTCGGCGGGCTGATGAGCCTGGGCGCCGGTGCGCTGTTCCCGTTCTACAACGTCTTCCTGGAACGGCAGGGGGCGAGCGCCGGTCAGATCGGCCTGATCTTCTCTGCTGCGGGGCTAATGGCGGCGTTCGTCGGGCTGATGTCGCCGATGGTCGCGCAGCGGCTCGGTTCGCTGAAGGCGGTAGTCCTCGTCCGGCTGGCGCCGGTCCCGTTCTACCTGCTGCTGATGCTGACGCCGAACCTGCCGGTCGCGATCGTTGCCCACATGCTGCGGACGACGTCGATCAACATGGCCTGGCCGATCGACAGCACCTACATCTCCGACGTCCTGCCGGCCCGCGCCCGGGCGTCGGTCTTCAGCTTCCGCTCCGGCGCATGGAATCTTGGTTGGTCAATCTCCAGCTTCGTGGCCGGCGGCCTGATCGTCAGCCACGGCTACAACGTCGCCTTCGGCGCCTACATCGTCTTCATGTCGCTTGCGATGGCGCTGTTCTACGCCTACTTCGTCCGCGCTTCGACGCGTTCGAGCGCACCGGCGGTCGTCGAGTCGGTCGATGCGCTCTCCGCCGTCGATTGACGCGGCCGGTCAGCGCTCGCCGCGGCCGGCGCGGATCAGGTCGATCGACTCGACCGCGTGGCGCAAGTGCGGGATGACAATACTCCCGCCGACGACCAACGCGACGTTTAGCGCGTCGTAAAGCTCGTCGTCGCTCACGCCCGCGTCGATGCACTGATCGAGGTGATAGTCCACGCAATCGTCGCAGCGCAGCACCGCCGATGCGACCAACCCCAGCAGCTCCTTCGTCCGCGGGTCGAGGGCGCCTTGTTCGTAGGCGGCGCTGTCGAGCCGGAAAAAGCGTTTGATGCCGAGGTGGTCGATCTCGAAGATTCGTTCATTATGACGAACTCGTCGCTCGCGGAACGCCTCGATCCGGTTCGTCCCGACGTCCAACATCCCGTCGTCGCCATGGCTCACGTCAACTGTCCAATCCTTCGGGCGCGCCGGCCAGGATGCCGGCCAGGTCGGCCAGCTCGAGCTCGTCGAAGACCCAGCCGACCGCACGCGCGTTCGTCTCGACCTGCGCCGGGCTGGTCACGCCGGTAATCACCGAGCAGACCGCCGGCTGGTTGAGAAGCCAGGCGACGGCCAGGTCGCCGACAGTGCGGTCGTAGCGTCCGGCGAACTCGGCAAGCTCGCCGACGACCTGCAAGGTCTCGTCACCGAGCAGCGTGGCAAGCCTCGGGTTGTTCCAGGCCCGCGTCCCCGGCTGCGCATCGTCGGCCGAGCGGTACTTCCCAGTCAGGACGCCGCCGGCCAGCGGCGAATACGGCACGATACCCATGCCGTAGGCTGCCGCGGCCGGCGCGATGTCCCGCCCCGTCTCCCGCGAGAACATGTTGTAGCGCGACTGGCTGACGATCGGCGCGGCCCAGTTGTGCGCCATCGCCCGCTCGCAGAGCCGGGCGATCTCCCAGCCGGTGTAGTTCGAGCAGGCTGCGTAGCGCACCTTGCCCTGGCGAACGAGGTCGTCCAGCGCCGACAGGCTCTCGTCGATCTCGGTGCGCGGGTCGGGCCGGTGCAGGTAGAAGACATCGACGTAGTCGGCGCCGAGCCGGCGCAGGCTCGCCTCGCAACTCGCGATAATCCGCCGCCGCGAGAGCCCGTCATCGTTAGGGCCGTCGCCGAGCGGGTAGCCGGTCTTGGTCGCGATGATGGCGTCGTGCCGTCGGCCGCGCAACGCCGCGCCGAGGTACTCCTCGGACCGCGTGCCACCGTAGGTGTCGGCGGTGTCGAAGTGGTTGATCCCCAACTCCAAAGCGCGATCGACGATCGCGGCGGTCGTCGCCGCGTCGCAGGCGCGGCCGAACGTGTTCCCGCCCAGGCCGAGCGCCGAGACCATCACGCCACTGCGGCCGAGCTTCCGATACTCCATCTGGCCCCCTCTCCGCTGAACGCCGCCGGGATCATCGCACGATCTGAAGGCAAAGAAAAAGCCCGCGAGACGCGGGCTTCGTCGGGTCGGGTAGCCGGATCAGGCGATCGGGATGCCCTGAAGCTGCTCGACGATCGTCTCCGGCATCGACTCGGCGCCGGTGAACACGAGCACGACCGCCAGGGGCGTCGGCTCCGTCTCGTCGATCGCCTCCAGTGGCTCCGGGACGTAGCGGCCATTGACCCACTCGTCGCCCTCGGCCGTCTCGCATAGCCAGGTACGCGAGGCGATTGCGTTCGAGCCGAGCTTGCGGCGCGTCCGCTCCTGGTAGCGGTCGATCTTGCCGTCAGCCTCCAGGACGTAGATGTCGACGATCTTGCGACCGGCCGACCGCAACCGCTTCAGGATCTGTCGGCCCTCGGCCTCGCCGATCTCGGTCGCCGGATCGGCCTTGTCTGACTTGAGGTAGAACTGCACGATTCCCTCCGTTGTCACGTGGTGTTGCTCGAGGCGGGCCGCGTGTCGCGCGCCGCCTCGTCCTGATTGTACGCCCCGGAGGCTGGCGCTCTAGCGGGTCATCAGCCCCGAGCGCGCGCCGGCCGCGGCCGGCGCCGCGCCGTACTCCTCGCGAAGCCAACCGGCCGCGACCTTGGCGTGGTAGGTGATGATCTGGCTCGCGCCGGCCCGGCGGATCGAAGTCAGCAACTCCATCGTCACCCGCCGCTCGTCGATCCACCCCGCCCGTCCGGCGGCGCGGACCATCGCGTACTCGCCGCTGACGTTGTAGGCGGCGATCGGCACATCGAAGCGCTGGCGCGCCCCGGCAATGACATCCAGGTACGGCATGGCCGGCTTGACGATGATCGCGTCGGCCCCCTCGTCGAGATCGGCGGCGATCTCCAGGTACGCCTCGCGGGCGTTGGCCGGGTCCATCTGGTGGCTACGGCGGTCGCCGAACTCCGGCGTCGACTCAGCGGCATCGCGGAACGGTCCGTAGAAGCCAGAGGCGTACTTCGCCGCGTAGGAGAGGATCGGCAGGTTGGGATGCCCTGCGGCGTCGAGCGCCTCGCGGATCACTCGCACCCGGCCGTCCATCATGTCCGATGGCGCGACGACGTCGACGCCGGCCTGTGCTTGTGCGACGGCAGTCCGCGCGAGTAGCGCGAGCGTCCGGTCGTTGTCGACGATCTCGCCATCGAGGATGCCGCAGTGACCGTGCGACGTGTACTCGCAGCAGCAGACGTCGCCGATGACCACGAGCCCAGGCGCAACGCGCTTCAGCTCGCGGATCGCCTGCTGGACGACCCCTTCCGGATCGTAGGCGCCGGATGCAGCGAGATCCTTCACCTCCGGGATGCCGAATAGGATGACGCTGCCGATCCCGAGGTCGATCAGCTCGTGGGCCTCGCGTTCGAGCTGATCGATCGAGATCTGAAAGACGTCGGGCATCGACGGCACCTCGCGCCGGACGCCACGACCGAAGGTGACGAAGAGCGGGTAGATGAAGTCGCCGGGGTGCAACAGTGTCTCGCGCGCGATGCGCCGCAGCCCCTCGGTCTGCCGGAGGCGACGATAGCGGCGAAAGTCCGGAAGGCCCCCGTTAGCACGCGACATCGGCACGCTCCTTCTGCGTTGCGCGGCCGGCGGCCCAGGCGACGATCGCCGCCACCAGCCCAGGAATCGAATGATCAGCGGCCACGATGTCTACCCGGAGGCCAAGCTCGCGTGCCGCTCGCGCCGTAACCGGGCCGATGCAGGCGACAGCGACACCAGGCGGCAACGGCAGACCGACCAACTCGGCCGTGTTCCGCACCGCGGACGGCGACGCGAACGTGAACACATCCACCATTCCGGCGCGCACCTCCTCGATAACGTTCTTCGCAGACCCGGCTGGCAGGACCGTGCGGTACGTGTGGACGACCTCGACCGCCGCGCCCGCCGCACGAAGACCGTCCGGCAGCACATCGCGCGCTGCCTCGGCGACCGGTAGCAGGAGGCGCTTCCCGGCAACGCCGCGCCCGATAAGCCCGTCCAGCAGCGACTCCGCAATCGCTCGCTCGGGTACGAAATCGACTGCGATGCCGGCAGCCGAGAGCCGTCGCGCCGTCGCCGCGCCGATCGCCGCGATCTTCGGGCCACCGGCAGCGCCAATCGCCAGGTCGAGCGCCCGAAGCCGGCCGAGGACGATCTCGACGCCGTTGGCGCTCGTCAGAACGAGCCAGTCGAACTCGTCAATCCGCCTGAGCGCAACGTCGAGCGGTTCGGTCGGCAGCGGCACGATGTTGATCGCCGGCAGGGAGACGACCACGGCCCCCAGTGACTCCAGCTGAGAGCTCAGGTCGCCCGCCTGCCGGGCAGCGCGCGTCACGACGACCCGCAGGCCGGCCAGCGCGGCCTCCGCGGCCGGGCCGCTCATTGCTCGACTCGCTCGCGGAGCATCGTGGCCAGACGGGTCGCCAGCGCGTTGGCGTCCTCGACGTCGTCCTCGTCCTCGGCAGTCGCGATCCGGTCGAGCGACTCGTCCGCGTACATCGCCCACATCCGGACGATGTCGCCGTCTACCTGAGCATGCGCCGCCAGCGGCGACCGGCAGCCGCCCCCGCAGGTCCGCAGAAACGCTCGCTCGGCCTCGACCTCCACTGTCGTGGTGGGATCGGCGACAGCCTCCAGCAACGCGCGCGTCGCGCGGTCGTCACTGCGGCAGTCGACGCCCAAAGCGCCCTGCCCCGGCGCGGGGATGAAGCGGTCGACGTCGAGGTACTCCGCGACGGCATCGAACCGCTCCATGCGAAGGACACCCGCGGCGGCGAGGATCGCGGCGTCGTAGCCGGCATCGGGGTCATTGAGCACTTTGGCGATACGCGTATCGACGTTCCCGCGCAGCTCGATCGGGACGAGGTCCGGACGGGCCAGGCGCAGTTCGGCGACCCGACGACGGCTGCTCGTCCCGACCCGCGCGCCCGCCGGCAGGCCGGCCAGCCCGCCGGGGTGGCGGGAGATCAGCACATCACGCGGGTCAGCGCGATCAAAGACCGCGGCCAGCGTCAGACCATCCGGCATCACCGAGGTCAGATCCTTGACGCTGTGTACTGCGCAGTCCGCCTCGCCGCGCAGGATGGCCTGCTGGAGCTCCTTGGCGAAGACACCCTGCCCGCCAAGGACACCGAGCGGCGTCTGCTTGTCGCGATCTCCCTCTGTCGAGACGACGACGATCTCGCAGCGCACCGTGGGGTGCGCCGCCTCGAGGATCGAGGCGGCGCGATCCGTCTGCAGCCGCGCCAGCTTGCTGCCCCGGGTGGCGAGGCGGAGGATGGTCGATCGCGCGTCGGCGTCGGAACCGGTCATCGCGACCGTCCGATCGGCGCGCCGGAGCGCTGGCCGGGTGAAATGCTCATTCGGTTCGTACTCGATCCCGTGGCGCACCAGACGGGCAAGCGGGTCACCCGCGACGGTGCGACCAGTGCCCGACCCGCGAAAACCGCGCGAAATCTGGGCAAACCTCATTTGACATGGAAGTGTAGGAACCGCCGGAGAACGGTGTCAAGCACGAGGCCCATGGACGCGACGGCTCGACAGGTATCCTACAATTGAGGTCGGTGGAAACATCGAAGGCGTCTTTTGACGCCACGACCGCGGCAGGATATAATCGAGGGTCGGCAGGCCGCGCGACCGCGCTGGCCTGACGTTCATGTTCAGACGACTATCGTCATCCACCACAGCGCGGACGCACCCGACAGTGGGTACAGGAGGGGGACTCGGTGTACGCGGTCATTGAGACAGGCGGTAAGCAATACCGCGTCGCCGCTGGCGACACGATTGCAGTCGAGCGGCTAGCCGCTGAGGCCGGCACGCAGGTCGAGATCGACCGGGTGCTGATGGTCTCCGGCGATGCCGGGGTCACGATCGGCGTTCCGGTCGTCGATGGCGCGGCGGTCGTCGCGGCGGTTACCGGGCACTTCCGCGGCCCGAAGATCCGCGTCTTCAAGTTCAAGCCCAAGAAGCGCTATCGCCGCACGATGGGTCACCGTCAGGAGATGACCCGACTGACGATCGAAGAGATCCGGACCGCCTGAACCACCGGCGCCGGGACGGAATGGAGAAAGACCAATGGCTCACAAAAAGGGCATGGGCAGCTCGCGTAACGGCCGCGACAGCAACGCGAAGCGGCTCGGCGTCAAGCTGTACGACGGCAACGTCACCCGGGCCGGCGGCATCATCGTCCGCCAGCGCGGAACCAGGATCTATCCGGGCAACAACGTCGGGATGGGACGCGACTTTACGCTCTATTCGCTGATCGATGGCGAAGTCAAGTTCGAGCGCATCTCGCGCGAGCGGAAGCGCGTCAGCGTCTACCCGTCCGGCGCGACAGTGGCCGCCGTCGAGGTCGAAGCCGCGGTCGCCGACTAACCGTATTCACGCGTCGATTCCGATCGACGGAACTCTGGAGTCAACTGTCATGAAGGCAGGCATTCACCCGAAGTATGAGGAAGCGACCGTGGTCTGCTCCTGCGGCAATACTTGGACGACTAGGTCCACCCGACCGAACCTGCGGGTCGAGCTGTGCAACAAGTGCCACCCGTTCTTCACGGGCGAACAGCGCATCGTCGACACCGCCGGCCAGGTCGAGCGCTTTATGCGCCGCCTCGAAAGCGTCCAGGGAGATACGCGCCGCAAGAAGACCGAGCGGCGCCAGCAGAAACTCGAGCAGCGCCAGCGCATCCAGGGACGGGACGAGCAACTGCTCGTCGCCGTCGCGGATGCGGATGCCACCGACGAGGGCAAGAGCTAGGCCTCACCCCGTCACCACCGCGCTCGATCCTGTCGGACATCCCCCGCGGCCGCCGCGTAATGGCGCCGCGGGGGATGTCCGTGTTCGGGCCCTGGCTCGTAACGGGAGCCGTGGCCCGTGAGTTGCATACATAGGAGCAGATCGCCCGGATCGTCGGGCGGGATCGCTCGGAAGATGTCGAGATCGATGTGGCACGAGACCGACGCACAGTCGGCGCCGCATCGGAGCAGAAGGGAACGGAGCGACACCAGTGATGGCTTCCTCGCTCACGCCTCGCCCGGAAGTCACGATCGCTGACCTCGTCGAGCTGGGCTTTACCGAAGATCAGATCGAAGCGTTGCAAGCGTTGAAGGCCTGCTATCCGTTCGTCGAGTATGTCGATACTACGACGCAGTGGAAGCGGCTGCAGTTCCTCAAGTGGCGCGTTGACCAGGGCGACCTGCAGCGCCGCTAACACCGGCAGACCACACTCCCTTCCCACCACACCCATGGTCTGAATCAGCAGTTCCCTACTGGACACGCCCTCCGGGCCGTGGTATCAGCCTGCGCAACGACACGGACGTTGACGCAACGGAGGCACGGTGGGCATCGGTCGATCGACAGCGGACATCACTATTATTGGCGGCGGCATCATCGGCTGCACGCTGGCCTGGGAGCTTGCCGGCAGGGGCCTGACCGTCGAGCTCCTCGAACGGCGCGAGTTGGCCCGCGAGGCCAGTTGGGCTTCGGCCGGCATCATCTCGCCACCGGCCCCGCGCTACGGCAAGAAGCTGGAGTTGGCGCTCCGGTCGTATCGCCGCTACCCCTCGTTGATCGACGAGGTGGAGACTGCCACCGGCATCGACGTCGGCTACGTCCACACCGGCGAGATCGAGCTCGGAACCGAGTCGAACCGCGCTGCGCTCCAGGACGCCATCGCCTGGCAACGCGAGAACGGCATGCAGGTCGAGTGGCTCGACTCGCCGGAGGATATCGGGGCGCGCGAGCCAGCGATTGAGGCCGGCGCAACCTGCGGCATCTTCGCCGCCGAGGCCGGCAGCGTGGTCCTGGCACGCTTAACCACCGCGCTGGCCCGCGCCGCCACGCTGCGCGGCGCGGTCGTCCGCGAGCATACGCCAGTGCTGGACCTGACGATGTCCGGCGGGCGGGTCGTCGGGCTGCGGACGTTCGACGGCGAGCGCCCCGTCGGCGCGGTCGTCATCGCGGCCGGCGCCTGGAGCCGCACGCTCGGGGACGCGCTCGACCTGTCGATCCCGACCGTTCCGGTCCGCGGGCAGATGCTGGCTATCGCCGACCCGCCGGTCCCGCTGCGGAGCGTCGTCGCGGGTGGAGGCCTCTACCTCGTGCCACGTGCCGATGGAGCCGTCGCGGTCGGCGCTACCGAAGAGCACGACGCCGGTTTCGATTCGAGCGTGACGCCGGCCGGCATCGCGTTGCTGGTCGAGCGCATCGCCGGGCTGGCGCCGTCGCTAAACCATGGCAAGCTAGCGGCGACCTGGGCCGGGCTGCGGCCCGGCACCGCCGACGGCGAGGCGATCATCGGCCGCGTGCCACACCTCGACAACGCCTGGGTCGCGACCGGGCACTTCCGCTCCGGCGCGCTTCTCGCCGCGGGGACCGCCGAGGCGCTAGCGGAGACCATCGTGTCCGGCGCTCCGGATGCGGTGCTTGCCCCCTTCGATCCCGCCCGCTTCGCTTAAGCGCGACGGGGCGGGCGCCGCCCGGCGCCCGCCCCGTCGCGCTTCGTCTCTCTCGGCGTCAGTCTGTCCGCGGGCCAGCCGCGCGGATGTCGTCGTCTACGTCATCCGCATACTTCTCGAAGTTCTTCTGGAAGCGTGACGCCAGGTTTCGAGCCTGCCGGTCGTAGGCGTCCTTGTCATCCCAGGTATTGCTCGGCGTCAGGACCTCGCTTGGGACATCGGGGACCGACTCGGGCGCCTCGACGCCGAAGATCGGATCGGTTCGATATGACACGTCGTTCAACGCTCCGGAGAGCGCCGCGTCGACGATCGCCCGCGTATGGGCGATCGAGATGCGGTGTCCAACGCCGTAGGGGCCACCGGTCCAGCCGGTATTCACCAGCCAGACGTTCGGCTTGTGCTTGTTGATCTTCTCGCGGAGCAGCCGGCCGTAGATCCCCGGCGACTGCGTCATGAACGGCGCGCCGAAGCAGGTCGAGAACGTCGCCTCCGGTTCGGTCAGGCCGCGCTCGGTCCCGGCGACCTTCGCCGTGTAGCCGGAGAGGAAGTAGTAGGACGCCTGGTCGGGGGTGAGCCGCGAGATCGGCGGCAGCACGCCGAAGGCGTCGGCGGTCAGGAACAGGATGTTCCGCGGATGGCCGCCCATGCCGTCCTTCGACGCGTTCGGGATGATGTCGAGCGGATAGGCGGCGCGGGGGTTCTCCGTCAGCGAGTCGTCGCTGTAGTCGATATCGCGCGTATCCTGGTCGAGGACGACATTCTCCAGCACCGTCCCGAACGATTGGGTCGCGCGGTAGATGTCCGGCTCGGCCTCAGCGGACAGGTTAATGACCTTGGCGTAGCAGCCGCCCTCGAAGTTAAAGACGCCGTGATCGCTCCAGCCGTGCTCGTCGTCACCGATCAGCGTCCGCGACGGATCGGACGAGAGCGTCGTCTTGCCGGTGCCGGAGAGGCCGAAGAAGAGCGCCACGTCGCCCTCGGGGCCGGTGTTGGCCGAGCAGTGCATTGGCATGACATCGCTCTGCGGGAGGAGGTGGTTCATGATCGAGAAGATCGACTTCTTGATCTCCCCACCGTACTCGGTCCCGCCGATCAGGATGAGGTTCTTGGTGAAGCTGACGAGGATGAACGTCTTCGAGCGCGTCCCGTCCCGCTCGGGGTCGGCCTCCATCGCCGGAGCGTGGAGCACGGTGAACTGCGGGACGTGGTCGTGGAGCGCCTCGCGTGGCGGGCGGATGAACATCGCCCTGGCGAAGAGCGAGTGCCAAGCACGCTGGCCGACGACCCGCAGCGGCATCCGGTATTCGGGGTCGGCGCCGACGTAGAGGTCCTGGACGAAGAGCTCGTCCTGCTCGCTCAGGTAGCGAGCGACGCGCTCGTGCATTGCGTCAAAGGCGGACGGGTCGAACGGCTGGTTCACCGTCCCCCAGGCGACGAGATCCTCGCTCTGAGACTCCCGGGAGATGAATTTGTCCTTCGGCGAGCGGCCAGTGTACTCGCCAGTCGCGACCGAGAGCGCGCCGTGGCGCGACAGGACGGATTCGCCGAGCCGGACCGACGCCTCATAAAGCTTCGGTGTCGTGTAGTTCCAGTGCACGGTCCCCTTCGGGTGTACGCCATGCTGGTCCAGACCATACTTGCTGACAGCCTTCTCGGTGGTTTCGACCATGCCCTCGCCTCCCGTGATGCGCGCCTGCGCGCCCCGCGCGTGACCCGCGCTCGACCCGGTTCCGGCAACCGGCTAGCAAGTCCGCCGCGCCCGGCGGTACCAGAACCATCGATCAAGAATCATACCGTCACTTGCCGTCCGTCGCGGCATCCCAGCGCAGGTCCGGGTCCAGCGGCCAGATGGGACGGACGATACGCTCGAACGCCAGCCGGCTCAGGTCCGCCCCGGTGATGCCAGGACCTTCGACCAGGACCACTCGCGAGGCGACCGGCTCGAACGCGGCCCGGAA
>DAOKZM010000052.1:0-10503 GCA_035325665.1 Thermomicrobiales bacterium
ACCGCTGGCTCGACCAGCGCCTTGGCATCACCAGTAACATCCGGCCGATCATCGAACATCCGGTGCCCCGCTCGGTCAACTGGTGGTATGTGTTCGGGAGTGCCACTCTGGTCGCCTTCGTCGTGCAGGTCGTGACCGGGGTCGCGCTCGCCTTCTCCTATGTGCCATCGCCTCTAAGCGCCTACGACAGCCTCGAGTTCATCACCAACGACGCCACGTATGGCCACATCGTGCGTGGCATCCACTACTGGGGCGCCAGCGCGATGATCGTGCTGCTCGCGATTCATGCGGCGCGGGTCTTCCTGATGGGCTCGTTCAAGTACCCGCGTGAGATGAACTGGCTGACCGGGGTCGGGCTGCTACTACTGACGCTCGGGATGGCGTTCACCGGCCAGCTCCTGCGCTGGGACCAGGACGCCTACTGGGCCGTCGTCGTTGCCGCCGAGCAGGCGGGCCGAGTGCCATACATCGGCGGCATCCTGGTCCGGCTGATCGTCGCCGGCCGCACGGTCGGCGGCGCGACCCTGACCCGTTTCTACGCCACCCACGTCTTCCTGCTTCCGGCGCTAATGTTTGGACTGATCGGCATCCACGTCTATCTCGTGGTCCGGCACGGCATCTCGGAGCCGCCGACGCCCGGCGAGCTTGTCGATCCCGACACCTACGAGGAGAAGTACGACGAGATCCTGAAGAAGGAGGGTGTCCCCTTCTGGCCGGACGCCGCCTGGCGTGACGCGATCTTCGCCCTGGCGGTCGGGGCGGTCGTGCTGGCGCTCGCGATCTTCCTCGGGCCGAAGGAGTTGGGCCACCAGGCCGACCCGACCGTCGTCCATGCGTTCCCGCGTCCTGACTGGTACTTCCTCTGGCTCTTCGCGCTATTGGCGCTCAGCCCGCCGACCTTCGAGGACATCCTGATCATCGGCCTGCCGCTCGTGTCGATCATCGTGCTCGTAGCGATCCCCTTCATCGCGCCTGACGGCGAGCGCAGCCCGCGCCGCCGGCCGTGGGCGACCGCAATGGTCGGCATCGGCGCACTGGCCGTCGCGCTGCTCATTCGGGAGGGCCAGCTCGCCCCGTGGTCCCCCGACCTGAGCCCACCGCCGCTGCCCGCCAGCGTCACCACGAACATGACGTCGAGCCAGCAGGACGGAGCGATGGTCTTCCAGCAACACGGCTGCATCAACTGCCACACGATCGCCGGTATCGGCGGCAAGCGCGGGCCGGAGCTGACGACCATCGGGGATCGGCTCTCGCGCGATCAGATTATCTGGCGCGTGTTGAACGGAGCGACCAACATGCCCGCCTACGGGACGAGCCTGACGCCCGACCAGGTCACCCAACTGGCCGACTTCCTGGCGGCGATGGATGGGTCCCGGCCGACTGGATCGGCGCCGGACCTGCTCGGCGCCCGCTAGCGATCGGCGCCGCCTGCGTGGCTCGGCTCGGCGGGCACGGCGGCTGACGGTGCGGCGGCCAGATCTCCTTCCACGCGCAGGTCCGGCAGCCAGTGCAGCCAGCGCGGAAGATACCAGTTCCACTTGCCCAGCAGCGCCATCGTCGATGGGACGAGGATCGTGCGGACGATCGTGGCGTCGAGGAAGATCGCGACCGCCAGCCCGAAGCCCAGCTGCTGGAGCTCAACGAGATCGCCCAGCGAGAAGGCGAAGAAGACCGCGACCATGATCAGCGCCGCGCCGGTGATGATCCGGCCGGTCGACTCCAGCCCAACCGCGACCGACTCGCGGTTGTCCCCAGTCTGGTCGTAGTGCTCGCGGATCCGGCTGAGCAGGAAGACGTGGTAGTCCATGCTCAATCCAAACAGAATGCAGAACAGGAAGATCGGCAGCCAGTTGGTAATGACGTTCGTCTGGGTGAACCCGAACAGGTCGGCGCCGTACCCCTTCTGGAAGACGAGCACGAGGATGCCGTAGGAGGCCCCGACCGACAGCAGGTTCATGATGATCGCCTTGATCGGCACGACGATCGAGCGGAAGGCGAGCGTCAGCAGGACGAAGCTCAGCCCGAGGACGAAGGCGAAGACAATCGGCGTCCGGTCGCTGACCGCCTGGTTGAAGTCCTCGTTGAAAGCCGGCATCCCCGAGACGTGCACCTGGCCGGCAAGGTCGCCGAACGCCATCGGGATGAGATCGTCGCGCAGCAGATGGACGGTGTCAGCCGCCTCGGGCGCGGTCGAGTCCACCGCCAGCGGGCTGGTCAACAGCGTCAGGTCTCCGGCATCGTTCGTCTCGGCCTGGACCGGTCCGAAGACCGGCCGCTGAGCCAACTCGGATGAAAGCTGCTCAATTCCCGACTGGACGCGCGGGTCGCTCGCTGGCGCGTCGATGACGACCTCGATCGGCGAGACGATTCCGGCGTAGAAGTCGCGGGCGAGGATCTGGTAGGCCGACTTGATCATCCCCGGCGGGTAGTTCTCGACGCCGACGGTCCCCGTCCGCAGGTCGAGAAACGGGACAGCCATCGCGATGAGCAGACCACTAGCCAGCAGCATACTGACAATCGGGCGGGCCATGACGAGGTGGCTCACTCGCGCCCAGAAGCCGTGATGCAGCGCCGGGTTGTCGGCCGCCGGCCGGTCGTACGTCCGCCGCCGCGGCCAGTTGATCCGGTCGCCGAGCAAGCTGAGCAACGCCGGAACCAGCGTCACCGACGCAGCGATCGAGACGGCAACGACGATCACTGCCCCGACTCCGACGCTGCGGAAGACGGTCACCGGCATCAGGAACATACCCATCAGCGCGATGATCACGGTCGTGCCGGAGAAGACGACCGCCTTCGTCGCGGTCGCGCCCGTGCGCTCGATCGCCTCGAGCCGGCTAAAGCCGCGCGCCCGCTCCTCGCGGAAGCGCTCGATAATGAACAGCGAGTAGTCGATCCCAACAGCGAGGCCGATCATCGTGATGACGTTGAGGATGAGCGAGGTCAGCTGCATCGCCTGGCCGACGACGGCGGTGAGTCCGATCGCAACGGCGATCGCCGCGAGGGCGACGATCAGCGGCACCGCCGCCGCGACGAGCGCGCCGAAGACGAGGACGAGGATGACGAGCGCCACCGGCAGGCCGAAGATCTCTGCCTGCTCGAGGTCCTGCTGCGCGAGCTCACTGTAATAGTGCGATGCGCTGAGGTCACCGACGGTGAGGACCTGGACGTCGCCCTGCCCCTGCCGGCGGATCAGGTCGAGGAACGCGCCGCCGTGCTCCTCAACGCTCTTGACCTCACCCGTCAGCGTGACCGGGATGATCGTGGAATGGCGGTCCTCGGCGACCATCGCGGCCGCCTGAGGCGAGCCGGCCCCCGTCGCCTCGAAGTAGCTCACCGCCGACGCGACGACATCGGTCATCCCGCGGAGGTCCTGGGTCGTCTGGTTGACGACCTGCTGGAAGGCGGGGGCATCGACAGTTAGGGTCGGCGAGGTGACGACGATCGTCTCGCGGGCCGGCTCGACGCCATGCAGCCGTTCCTCGATGAGGCGCAGGCCGCGGACCGACTCCGGCTCACTGGTGAACTCCGCCTGCCCGGTGAGGTTACTCGGCAGAATCACCTGGACGGTCAACGCCAGTGCCATCGCGACCAGCCAGGCGATGACGACGAGCCACGGACGCCGGGCGCTCCCGAGCGCCAAACGACCAATCGACATGGAACTCCCTCGCCCCTCCATCGGCCGGCTCCATCGCCGCGGCGGCTTGCCGGCGCCGGCGCCGGTGGGGAGCGGCCGCCAATCCGGAATTATCCCACACTGTCAGCGAAAGACGGCGGCATGCAGTTTGCCTCGACACCCGCAAGGACGCGGGCGACAGGAGTAGCGACCTGGAGGGCGCGTGACACATCAGGAGCACTGGCACAAGAACGCGATCATCTACGCGCTCGATGTCGAGTCGTTCATCGATGCCGATGGCGACGGAATCGGCGACTTCACCGGCCTTACCAACCGGCTCGACTACCTCGCCGGCCTCGGCGTAACCTGCCTCTGGCTGCTCCCCTGCTACCCGACCCCGAACCGCGACAATGGCTACGACGTCAGCGACTATTACGGCATCGACCCGCGCCTCGGCACCCTCGGCGACTACGCCGAGTTCCTGCGCGAGGCCGAGTCGCGCGGCATCCGGGTGCTGATGGACCTCGTCGTCCAGCACACGTCGGACGAGCACCCGTGGTTCAAGGCCGCGCGAGCCGACCGCGACTCCCCCTATCGCTCGTATTACATCTGGCGCGACGAGCCGCCGGACAGCCCCCAACACGAGCAGATCGTCTACCTGGCAAGCGAGCAGAGCACCGCGCCATGGACGTATCTCGACGATGCGGGCGCCTGGTATCTGCATCACTTCTACGACTTCGAGCCAGACCTCAACATGGACAACATCGCCGTCCGCCATGAGGTCGAGCAGATGATGACCTATTGGCTGCAGCTCGGGGTGGACGGCTTCCGGATCGACGCCGCCCCATATCTCGGCACGACCGACGCCTCGCCAACGGCCGCCCACGCGGCGACCCACGAGATCCTCCGTGACTTCCGGTCTCTGGTGTCGACCAATCGCGGCAACGCGGTCCTGCTCGGTGAGGTGGATGCCCGGCCGGACCAGCTTGCCGACTACTTCGGCGACGGGCACGAGCTCCAGATGCTGTTCAACTTCTACCTCAACAACTACCTCTTCCTGGCGTTGGCCAGCAGGGAGGCCGAGCCGATCGTCCGAGCATTCGAGACCCTGCCGTCGATCCCCAACGGCGGGCAGTGGGTGAACTGGGTCCGCAATTACGACGAGTTGGACCTGGAACGGCTCTCGTCGCACGGGCGCGAGATCGTCTACCGCCAGTTCTCCCCGCGCGAGGAGATGCGCATCTACGAGCGCGGCATCCGCCGCCGCCTGCCGCCGATGGTCAAGGGTGACCAGCGCTGCATCCGACTGGCCTACAGCCTGATGTTCTCGCTCCCCGGGACGCCGTGCCTGTTCATGGGCGAGGAGATCGGTATGGGCGAGGACCTGCAGCTACCGGGTCGCAACAGCGTCCGGACGCCGATGCAGTGGTCGGCCGGACCGAACGGCGGCTTCTCCCGGGCGGACGCCGAGCGGCTCGTGCGGCCGGTGATCAGCTCCGGCCACTTCGGCTACAAGAAGGTGAACGTCGCCGTTCAGCGCACCGACCCCAAATCGCTGCTGAGCTGGATGCGCACCCTGATCTGGGTCCGGCGGGAGACGCCGGAGATCGGCTCGGGAACGTGTACCTTCATGGAGATCGACAACCCGGCAGTACTGGCCCATCGCTTCGAGCACGACGGGCACAACGTGCTGATCGTCCACAACCTGTCCAGCGAAACGGTCGAAGCTACGCTTGACCTCGGTCACCTCGCCGACGCCGGATTCATCACCATCCTGTCCAGCTCGATCGTTGAGTCGCCGAAGCGTGGGAAGTCACTCGAGCTGGAGCCATGGGGCTATCGCTGGTATCGCCTTGGCGACACGCTGCGCTAGCCCGCGCGGATCAACGGATCGGCATCGCGTCAGGTCGGGTGCTGCTCCGTGTTGGAATGAAGGACGAATGCCGTCGCCGCTGGCGGCGACGGAACAGATGAGGTCGTGCATGGAAGAGCTTAGCGTCATCCTCCGGGCGCTGATGCTGGGCTTCGCCGTTGCGGCATTGACGAGCCGGTCGTCCTCGCCGTCGCGTCGATCGTCGCTGTGGTGGTTGGCGTCATCGCCTGGTTCGCGATCCTCGCCGCGACCTCTGGAGTCGGTCAGACCGCGCCTCGCCGGACGCCGGTCCTCGTCCACACGGTCGGCTTCGCCTCGGGAGTCATCCTGCTCGCGTTCGCCGCGTTCTTTATCTGGATCTGGCGGGCGATCGACGTGATCGCATAGCGATCAGACGGCCGCTAGCCGCGCCGCCTCCAACCGTGCGACGACCTGCTGCGCCGCGGCAGCGCCGGCCGCGATCCCATCCGGGATCCCGACCCCCCTCAGCGCCGAGCCGGTGAGCGCCAACCCTGGCAGCGTCTCGGCCAATCGGTCGATCCGCCGCACGCGTTCGGTGTGGCCGACGACGTACTGCGGCATCGCGTCGACCCAGCGGTAGACTCGCGCGAGCGTCGGCTCGACGTCGATACCGAGGATGGCGCGCAGCTCGGCGCGGACGCGCGCGATGATCTCGTCGTCCGACGCCCCGCGCCACCAATCCTCGCCGGGCCGGCCGAGGACGACCCGCAGGAGCGACTGGCCGGCCGGCGCGCGGCCGTCGAACTTCTCCGACGACCAGGTGACCGCCCGGATCGCGCGCCCCTCGGCACGCGGGACGAGGAAACCGCGGCCAGCGTTGACCGGCAGCGCGCCCTCCGGGTAGCCGAGCGCGACGCTGACGCTCGATCCATAGGGGATAGCGCGCAGCTCGTCCGCCAGCTCCGGCGCGAGCGGCGCCAGGAGCGCGGCGCTGGCAGGGGCCGGGGTGGCCAGAACGCCCCCATCGGCGGCGAGGCTCTCGCCTCCCGCCAGCTCCAGTTGGTAGCCGTCGCCGTCGCGGGTCAGGCCGGTGACCGGCATGCCGAGCCGGATGTCGCTCGCGCCGAGCGCCTCCCCCATCGCCTCGACGAGCTGGCCCATCCCGCCGGCAAGGCTGACGAACGGCGTCAGCCGCGGGCCTGGGGCGCCAGTCGGGCCCCCGGCCCGGCGCTGCGCGATCGCGCCACGGACGATCCCGCCGTGCTCGCGCTCGACCTGCCGCAGGCGCGGCATCGTCGAGAGGACACTGAGCTGGTCGGCGTCGCCGGAGTAGATGCCCGACACCAGCGGCTCGGCCAGGTTTTCGAACGCCTGGCGGCCAAGGCGGCGGCGGACGAACGCGCCGACCGACTCGTCGGCGTCGTCCCGCCGGGCCGGGATGACCAGGTCGAGCAGCATCCGCAGCTTGCCAGGCAACGAGAGAAGCGGCGTAGCCGCGATCGCCCGGTACTGCGTCGGGACGAGCATCGTCATCCCTTCCGGCAGAGGCGCCAACTTGCCACGATGCAGGATGAATGTCCCCGCCCCGCCAAGGCGCGTCTGGACCAGCGCGTCGCGCAGACCGAGCCGATCGATCATCGCGATGCCGGCCGGCTTGTAGGACAGGATCGAGTCCGGCCCACCCTCGAGCACGAACCCGCCCTCCACGTCGGTCCGGACGACTCCGCCGAGGCGCCGGTCACGCTCGATGGGGGCGATCTCGACGCCGAGGTCGCGCAAGGCAAGCGCGGCGCTCAGCCCGGCGACACCGCCGCCGATGACCGCCACCCACCTCCGATCCGAACGCTCCTCGACGACCATGTACACCCTCCCCGAATTCAGGCGACCAGCGACGCCGCCAGCAGCACGACGACCATGCTCAACGCGATGTTCAGGACCAGGAAGCCCAGCGAGACTCGCTCCCACTTACGCCGCTGGCGCTCGAGTTCAAGATCGGCGCCCACCTCGCGTTCCACCTCGGCAACCCGCGCCAGCCGCCGGTTGACCCAGTAAGCATGGACCAGCATTAGGATGACGACGACCCCAGCGTACTCCAACTTCAGGTGCAGCTGCCGGCCATAGATCGTCTCGGTCAGCTCGGTCCAGACGACGCGGCGCCGATCGGCGTTGTAGTAGCCGGTGACAGCGGTCACGGTCAACGCCAGCCAGGCGATCGACTGGTAGCGCCGGCCGACCTGCAGAAGCAGGAGCGTCCGGTCCACGCTCGTCAGGCCGGGGATCGATCGGACAAAGGGGATCAGGACTAGCAGGATGAAGACCATCCCGCCGAACCAGGTGATGATGGACAGCAGATGCAGCCACCGGATCACCGCCCAGATGGTGATGAGCGACACGAAAGCTCCCCGCTAACCCCGGATGAGCGCCACCGGCGATCTTACCCCGCCGCGACCGACGGCTCACCGGCGCCCGGCTGGAAGCTGCAGGCACTGTCGCTCTCCAGGTAGTCGCCGGTCCGGGCGAAGGCGCGCGAGCGCGAGCCGCCGCAGATCTCGCGGAACCCGCAGACCCCGCACTTGCCCTTCAGCAGCAACGGGTCACGCAGCTCGCGGAAGACCGGGTGGTTGCGATAGACCTCGACCACCGACTCCGAACGCACATTTCCGGCGACGACTGGCAGGAACCCACTTGGACAGATCTCGCCGATGTGCGAGATAAAGCAGAAGCCGTTGCCGGCGTTGACGGCTCGCGTGGCGCGGCCGATGCCGTCGCTCGACTGGAACCCAGGCCCGGCGACCGGCGCCTGCTGGTGCTGCATCAGCACCCGGCGGTAGTGGTAGCCCTCGGTCAGCTTCAAGTTCCACGAGGCATTCTTGCTTCGCTCGACCAGCCACTCGAAGACTTCTTCGTACTCGTCGGCGGTCAGCTCGTCGAGATCGGCGCCCCGGCCGGTCGGCACCAGGCAGAAGACGGCCCAGACGACCGCGCCAAGCTGCTCGGCCAGATCGGCCATCGCCGGCATCGACGCGAGTGTCCGGCGGCAGAGGGTCGTGTGAATCTGGACCGGGATGCCCAGCCGGTGTGCCGACTCGACGATGTCCAGGCACCAGCCAAAGGATCCGTCGACGCGCCGGAAAGCGTCGTGCTCTGCGGCGGTCGGGCCGTCGAGGCTGACCTCGATCCGCGAGAGGCCGGCTGCCTGCGCCTCGGCGAGCTTGCGCTCGCTAGTGAGGGCGGTCCCAGCCGGGGTCAGCGTGCAGCGAATGCCCTTGGCGGTCGCGTAGCGAATGAGGTCGTTCAGGTCCGGACGGCGCATCGGGTCGCCGCCGGTCAGGATCAGCACTGGCGGGACATCGAACCCCGCGATCTCGTCGATCACCTTCAGCGCCTCGGCCGTCGTCAGCTCGCGCGGGTCGCGGCGCAGCTGCGCCTCGGCGCGGCAGTGGACGCAGGCGAGATTGCAGGCGCGGGTCAGCTCCCAGGCCAGCACGAACGGTTGGCGGTTGAAGTCGCTCTCGGCCAGGACCGGCCGGCGTGGCAGGGTGGCGGCGCCAGACGACATAGGTTCCCTCCCAAGGGTCGATCGTCGCGGGCACACCGCGACGACGGCCGCCGGGTGGCCGGCCGGAATGATGGCCCGAGCCGAGGTCGCCGTGCTGTGCGAAATGTCACAACCTGCCGACGCAGCCGACCTCGGCTGCGTCGACAACCATACGCTCGGCTCTCCTCTGATCACGTGGCTCCTGGGCGGTCGTTGACCCGATTGTGACACACCCTGTACGGGCAGCATCGAGATCGGGCGGATTGACCCTGCTCCACGCCGCGGCCTATCATCGCGACGGGCAGGGACGCGATTGTGGAACAGGCGGGGGATGATGGGATCGGCGAGCTGGCTGGATCGGGCGATGTGGGCGATCGCGCAGGCGCCGCGCGAGCTCTTGCTCTACGCGCTGGTGTCGCTCGGCACCTACGCCTACCTGGCGCTCGTGCCCGGCGACCCCGGCTACGACGACTCGGGCGTCCCCTGGGGATGGGTGCTGATCAGCGCCATCCTCGTCGTCCTCCTGATCCGCCGCATGCGGCTGGCCTGGTTCTTCTCGCTCGTGCTGAACGTCCTCGCGCTGGTGCTCCTCGTCCTCTTCAGCGCCTGGCCCTGGTCGATCAAGCACGGCGGCCTCGTCGTGCTGACCGCCGCGGCGGTCGTGCTGCTGGCGACGCCGGCGGTGCGTCGCTATATGGACCGGCGGCCCGCCTGATACCTCGCCATGCTAGACTTGAGACAGACGGATGCCAGGGGTGCGCGAGATCGCGCTGAGAGTGCGGGGCCAAGCCCGCTGACCCTCCGAACCTGATCTGGGTCATTCCAGCGAAGGGACGGCATCGACAACCAGCCTCACCTGAGCGCCGTCGACCCCTTTCGGGTCGCGGCGTTTGTCATTTCAGGGCACGGTGACGGCAGTTGTCACTCGGGGACACTCACACCACCTGGCACGACGACCGGCCAAGTCCGGTCACGATCTGCCGAAGGAGGCGCTGATGTCCTCGCTCCTGCCGGCCACGAGCCGGCACGTCCCGGCCGCGATGACCATCGCCGGGTCCGATTCCGGCGCTGGCGCCGGCATCCAGGCCGACCTGAAGACCTTCGCCGCCCACGGCGTCTACGGCACGTCGGTCATCACCGCCGTGACGGCTCAGAACACGCTCGGCGTCCGCTCGTTCACCGCACTCGACCCCGCGCTCGTGGCCGACCAGATCGACGCGGTGATGGAGGACATCCGGCCGGCCGCCGCCAAGACCGGCATGCTGGCAACCGCCGGGATCGTCCGCGCGATCGTCGCCGCGCTGGAGCGTTATCCCAACCTGCCGCTGGTCATCGACCCGGTGACGCATGCCAAGAGCGGCGACGCACTGATCGACGACGAGGCGCTAGCCGTCCTGCGGGACGAGCTGATCCCACGCGCCGCGCTGGTGACGCCCAACCTGCCCGAGGCGGCGGCGCTGACCGGCCTGCGGGTGGAAAGCACCGACGACATGCGGCGGGCCGGCGAGGCGCTGCTGG
>DAOKZM010000052.1:10513-11960 GCA_035325665.1 Thermomicrobiales bacterium
GCGGCTTCCGCGTCGACGAGGGCGGCTAGCAACCGGTCGATGATATCGGCGCCGATGCCCGGCCGCGCGGCATCATGGACGAGTACCCACGCGTCGTCTTCCCATTCGGCAAGCGCGGTCAGCGCGTTGGCCACGGATTGCTGGCGCTCGGCGCCGGGGCAGTCGTCGTCAAGGGCGGCCACCTCGCGAGCCGCGCCGACGACCTCTTCCTCGACGGCGAACGGGCCGAGTGGCTGCGCGCGCCACGCGTCATCACTCGCTGCACCCACGGCACGGGCTGCACCTTCAGCGCCGCGATCGCTGCCAACCTGGCCCTCGGGCTGCCGCTCTTCGAAGCCATCGTGGCGGCCAAGACCTATCTGACCGACGCGCTGCTGGCGGGCTACGAGGTTGGCGACGGCCACTCGCCGGTCGACCACTTCCACGCCGGGACCCGATTTCCGGCAAACGAAAGGATCACCGCGTGACATCGACGACACCCCGGACGATCACCGATACGCCGCTGGTCATCGGCGGCAAGGAGTTCACCTCACGGCTGATGCTCGGCACCGGCAAGTACCGGACGAACGAGGAGATGCTCGGCGCCTTCGAGGCATCGGGAACCCAGATCATCACCGTCGCGCTGCGCCGGATCGACTTCGACGACCCGAAGAGCCGCAGCGTCCTGGAGGACGTGGACTGGTCTCGCTTCCAGATCCTGCCGAACACGGCGGGCTGCGCGACTGCCGAGGAGGCGATCCGCGTCGCCCGGCTGGCCCGCGCGATGGGGCTGTCCGACTGGATCAAGCTGGAGGTCATCCCCGACCCGGTCTACCTCTTCCCCGACCCGATCGGCACGCTTCAGGCGGCCGAGACGCTGGTCAATGAGGGGTTCACCGTCCTGCCCTATATCAACGACGACCCGATCCTCGCCCGCCGGCTGGAGGAGGTCGGTTGCGCGACGGTGATGCCGCTGGCCGCGCCGATCGGCTCGGGCCAGGGGCTGCTGCACTTCGACCGCATCCAGATGATCGTCGAGCAGGCCAACGTCCCGGTCGTCGTCGACGCCGGCATCGGCGTGCCGAGCGACGCCTCGACGGCGATGGAGCTCGGCGCCGACGCCTGCCTGGTCAACTCGGCGATCGCGCTGGCCCAGGACCCGATCGCGATGGCCCGCGCGATGGCGCTCGGCGTCGAAGCCGGCCGCACCGCGTACCTCGCTGGCCGGATGACGAAGCGCCCAACGGCCTCGCCGAGCAGCCCGACCGCCGGGGTCGTCCGGTGAGGGACGACCAGCGTGCGGCGCTGCGCCGTTATCTCGTGACCGACGCGCGGGCCGGGAGCGTCGAGCGGCTGATCGCAATCTGCGCGGCCGCTCTCGACGGCGGGATCACGACCGTGCAGCTTCGCGCCAAGGGCTGGACCGACCGCCAGCTTCTCGACGCCGCCGCCGCGCTACGGCCGATCT
>DAOKZM010000053.1:0-11129 GCA_035325665.1 Thermomicrobiales bacterium
TCGCTGGTCGTCATCTACCTGTTTAACGAGCCACACCGGCGTAGTTCCGCCGAGGAGGACAAGCTCACCGAGTCGATCGACCGCGGGATGGCGATCTACTCGCAGTTCTGCGTGGAGTGCCATGGCCCCGATGGCAGCGCCCAGGGCCGCCGCGGCATTCCGCTGAACGTCGCGCTCAACCAGGCGACGGGACCAGAGTGGGACCAGCGCGAGCCGGTCCTGCGCAAGACGATCGAGCGCGGCGGCCCGACGATCATGCCGGCCTGGGGCGAGGCTGATGGCGGCCCGTTGACCGACCAGCAGGTCACTGACGTGTTGAACATGATCCACAGCGGCAACTGGGAAGAGATCAACGCCTACGTCCTCAGGCAATACGGCGGCACGGCCCCGACGCCGCCGCCGGTGCCGACGTCCTCCGCATCGCCGGTCACCGATCCGCTGGCGCAGCAGGGCCAGCAGATCTACCAGCAGCAGTGCGCGGCCTGCCACTCGACCGACGGCACGCCAATGACGGGACCGTCGTGGAAGGGTCTCTATGGCCACGAGGTCACGCTCGAGGACGGCTCGACAGTGACGGCGGACGACGCCTACATCCACGAGTCGATCCTCACCCCAACGGCGAAGATCGTGCAGGGATTCCCGCCAGCGATGCCGCCGTTCCAGTTGAGCGACGACGAGATCAACGCAATCATTGCCTTCATCAAGACGCTGCAATAGCGCCGCTAGCCGGCGAAGAGGGAGCGACCAATGCTATTTCGCGCAACGGAGTCGATGGAGTTGTTGATCGTCTTCCCGCTGATGATCGTTGGCATCCTCCTGACCCACCTGGTCCAGCGCTGGGCAGACCGAAGTGCTGGCGAGGAGTAGCAGCGGGTCCAGCGCATCGCCCAGGTAAATGGTTCGAGGAGCGACCGCCCCGCTAGTGGGCGGTCGCAGCCGCTCGCATGATCAGGCCGAACGCGGCTAGAGCGGCGACGGCGAGGGTAACAGTTTCACGACGCGTGTCCCCACGAGTCGCCCAGGCATACCCGAAGCCGGTGAAGACGACGAGGCTGACACCATACAGGTAGTGGACGCTCTGGCCCGGCCGGTCTCCCTCCAGCAGCATCACGATCCCGACCGCCCCTTGCACGGCGGCTGTGCCGATCATCAGAACATAGGTCGATCGGTAGGTGCCGTCCACCGGCCGGCCGGTTGCCAGCAGATAGAACGCCCAGGCGGTGAGGCCGCCTGACAGCAGCATGAGGGTCGTATACAGCGCGCTATGCAGTGCGAGCATCGATCTCCTGTACCCTTGGCGAGACGCGAACCGACGCGGCGCCGCGCCGGTTCGACCGGCGGACGTCCTGGCCTGCTTGGCGCGAGCTGGGGCGATCGAGAGGCCGCTGGCAAGTATCCAGTATTCGAGACGGTTTGGCACGTACTATGGCACGACGAACATTCCTCTGGTGTGACCGATGCCGGCGCTCGTTCGACTACCCCGACGCGCCCGGCGGGCTATGTCCGATCTGTGGCAGCGAGATGCGCGAGCTCGGCTGGATGTCGGCGTTCGTCCGTGGGTTCCTGGCGCAGGAGCTGAGCAGCTCCGGCATCGCCTCGCGCCACCGGCAGATCATCCGGCAGATCTGGACGGCAAACGGGATGGGCGAGCGCTACTACAAGGTCCTCGCGCCGCCGGTAACCTACGCGCGATTCGAGGCCCGCGTGACCGAGTTTGTCTGCGTCGCGGCAGCCGAGGGTTGGGTGCGCTTCTCGCTGCCCGCCAGCCCGCTCGGCATGGACGATAGCGCCTATCGGATGGAGATCGACGACGAGGAGCGGTTCATCGCCGAGCTCGCCTCGATCTTCGACGCAAGCGAGACGGACGAGCGATAGTCGGCCGAGCGACGGGCGTTACTCGGGGATGTGGCCGTGCGGCGGTAGCTCGTCGCTACTCTGGGCTTCCTCGCTCAGCCGATTGTAGATGTACACGAACACGTCACGCAGGATCGCGGCGATCGGCACGACCGCGATGACTCCGATGATGCCGAAAAGCGCGCCGCCGAGCACCAGCAGCACCATGATCACGGCCGGGTTCATACCGACGGCGTCACCCTGGATCTTCGGGACGAGGAATGTGTTCTCGAGCTGTTGGATCATCAGGAAGAGGATCGCGACGATCCAGATCTTCCCCGGATCGGTTGCGAGGACGACGATCGCGGCGGCGATGAACGATAGCCAGGGCCCGAGGATCGGGACCATCTCGAACAGCCCGGCGAGGATCGCCAGCGGGGTGGCATAGGCGATGTCGAGGACGACAAGCCCGATGAGCGTTACGACGCCAACGACGGTGCCGAGGATGAGCTGGCCACGGACGTACGCGCCGAGCACGCCATCGACGATGCCAACGATGTTGCGGACATCGCGCTGCAGCGGGCGCGGCCAGAGCCGGTAGAAGAAGTCGAACGCTTTGCCCTGGTCCTTGAGCAGGTAGAAGATCCACAGCGGTAGGAGCGCCAGACTGGCGACCAGCCCGACGACGCGCTGGACAGTCCCGACCGTGGCCAGAAGCGTCGACTTAATCGCTGAGGTGATCACCGCTTCAGCCTCGTCGAGATTGGACTCAATCTGCTCGCGGACGCTCTCAGGGACGGTCTGGACATACCAGTCGTTCCAGGCCTTGAATTCCTCGCGCGCGGTTTCGACGTAACCGGGCATGTTCTCGGCCAGGTCGACCGTCTCCTGGGCGACCTGTGTCCCGAAGATGTAGAGGCCGAAGCCCGCGAGGCCGAGCGCGACGGCGTAGACCAGGATGACGGCGATCGTCCGCCGGGCGCGACCGACGACCCCCCCCGACGGGAACAGTCGCTGAACGCGGTTGACGAGCGGTTCGAGGAGGTAGGCGATCGTCAGGCCGATGACGAACGGAAAGAGTGCCCCACGGGCCGCCCAGAGGGTCCAGGCGACGACCAGGAGACTGCCGACGACGAGCCACATCCGGTAGCGTCGCATGCGCTCGCGATGATCCTCCGGTGTCATCCGCCGTCCTTCGTCCATCGCCGGCCCATGCCTCTATCGCCGCAGCACCAGCGGCGCGCCGCTGTTTCGCGGATCGCCGCTGGCGCCGGACGCGTGCCGACGATCGTCAGTCGGTAAGCGAGAGCGACTTGCTGCCGACCAGCGCGCCGAGATGACCGATGAATTGCTCGACGGGCAGCGCGCCAAGGTTCTCTCCCGAGCGCACGCGCACCGCGACCGCGTCGGCCTCGGCTTCCTTGTCGCCGACCACGAGCATAAACGGTACCTTCTGCTGCTGCGCGACGCGGATCTTATTCTGCATGCGGTCGCTGCCGAGGTCGACCTCGATTCGGAAGCCATGCATCCGCAGGCGCTGCGCGACGCTCTCAGCGTAATCGTGGTGTCGGTCGGCGATCGGGATGATGACCGCCTGGACCGGAGCAAGCCAGGCCGGGAATGCGCCAGCGAAGTGCTCGATCATCACCGCCATAAACCGCTCCGTCGAGCCCGTGACGGCGCGGTGGATGACGACCGGCGTGTGCTCCTGACCGTCCTCGCCAATGTACTTGCAGCCGAGCCGCTCCGGCTGGATGAAATCGACCTGGATGGTCGAGAGTTGCCACTCGCGGCCGAGCGCGTCCCTGGCCATGAAGTCCGCCTTGGGTCCGTAGAAGGCTGCCTCGCCCTCGACCGGATCGTAGGCTACCCCTTTTGCGTCGAGCGCGGCGCGGAGCGCGTCCTCCGCCCGCCGCCACTTGTCGTCGTCGGCGACGTACTTGCCCTCCTCGCCGCGCAGCGACAGCCGGATGCGGTAGTCCGTCATGCCGTACGTCGCGAGCACCTCGGAGATGAGGTCGAGCGCGCGGCCGAACTCCTCGCCGATCTGCTCCGGCGTGCAGAAGATGTGGCAATCGTCCTGCGTCAGCGCCCGCACACGCGTGAGGCCGCTGAGTTCGCCCGACTTTTCGTAGCGATAGAGCGTGGCGAACTCGGCGTAGCGCAGCGGCAGATCGCGGTATGAATGGAGCTGCTGGTTAAACAGCGTCATGTGCGACGGGCAGTTCATCGGCTTGAGCCGGTAGACCGTCCCCTCGTCGTCGATCGGCGGGAACATGACGTCGCCATAGTGTTCGAGATGCCCGGAGCGGCGGTAGAGCTCCTCCTTGACGACGTGGCCCGTCCAGACGTGCTGGTAGCCGTAGCGCGTCTGCACGTCGCGGACGTAGCCCTCCATCAGGTAGCGGAGCATCTCGCCATTCGGGAAGAAGAGCGGGATGCCCGCGCCGATCTCGTCGGAGAGCGTGAACAGCCCTAGCTCCCGGCCGAGCCTGCGGTGGTCCCGTCGCCGGGCCTCCTCCAACTGGTGGAGGTACTGATCGAGGTCGTCCTGCGATTTCCAGGCCGTGCCGTAGACGCGCTGGAGCATCGGCCGCTTCTCGTCACCGCGCCAGTAGGCGCCGGCCACGTTCATCAGCTTGAACGCGCCGATCTTGCCCGTGTCCTCGACGTGCGGGCCGCGGCACAGATCGACGAAGGGGCCGTTCGTATACGTCGAGATGACGTCGCCCTCGGGCAGGTCACGGATCAGCTCCAGCTTGTAGGGCTGGTCAGCGAACTTGGCGAGCGCGTCCTCGCGGCTGAGCTCGGCGCGCTCGAAGCGCTCCCGCGCCTTGATGTGCTTTCGCATGCGCTTCTCGATGTCGTCGAGATCGTCGGGCGTCAGTGAACGGGGCAGATCGAAGTCGTAGTAGAAGCCATTGTCGATCGCCGGGCCGATGGCCAGCTTGGCGTCGGGGAAGATCTCGAGCACGGATTCGGCCAGGACGTGGGCGGCGGAGTGCCGCATCCGGGCGAGATCCATCTCCTCGGGATTGTCGATCGGGGCCTGAATTTCATACGGGGCTACCGCGTTGTCTGCCATGGTGTGTCATTCCTCTCTAGTTCTGGGACACGATGATCGGGGCTATCGGTGGCTGGTGTGGGTCTCGTCGGTCATCGTGTCCTCCTTCGTGGCAAAAACAAGAAGCGCCTGCCGTCCATGAGGGACGGCAGGCGCGCTACGCGTCTGGCGTGGTTCCACCCTGCTTCCGACGCTAGGCGTCGCTCGGGTTGCCCGGTAACGAGGGCAGTCGGGGCAGCCTACCGGCATCGGTTCGGTGCCCGGCTCGCGGGTGGTTTTCCCGGGCGTCGGTCAGGTGGGACTTGCAGACGGTGGTCCCACGTCTCTGGTGACCTCGGCGCCGGTACTCGTCCCGGTCGTCGCCTGTCTGGGTGCTAGTGGGCGGTACTGGACTCGAACCAGTGACCTCTACGATGTCAACGTAGCGCTCTAACCAACTGAGCTAACCGCCCGCGCCGGAAATCATAGCATGGCGTGAACCGCGTCACAACACACACTCGGCGGCGATTACTGCTGGGCTTCCCACTCGCGGAACAGCCGCTCGGCCAGCCGGTCGGCGAGCTGGATCGCGATGTAGAGGGGTTGATAGACGGCGGATGCGATGTCGGCCGGCTCGATCTGGCCGAGCGCCGCGGCCTTACGGCGCTGGCGTGTCGCATCATCGAACTGCTCGATCGCGGCATTGATCCAGTCGATCTCATCGTCGCGTAGCCTGCTCGCGTGAACGTCCATGAGTTCGGCGAGTCGGTGGGAGACGGAACCTGCCACCGCCTGAAAGCCGGCCAGCCTGGCGACGTCTTCGGCGGAGAAGAGCGGCTCGACGCGAGACTTCCAGCGGTTTCGCTGCAGGAGGCGGACGGCGAATCGCAGATCGCGCCCGCCGCTGGCGGCGACCGGGCTGCCGAAGCCGTAGCGGATCGGCAGAACCTCTCCGTCGCGGGCATCCCACTCGGCGCGCCACTCGGGCTTCATAGTCGCGGCGGCCTCGTAGAGGCTCGATAGCGCGGCGAGCAGGTCAGCAAATGCGTCGTCATGGGTCGGCTTCGACTTCGAGCGCCGGAATGCAAAGGAGGGCGCGAGCATCGCAGCGGCGAGCGCGCTGATACGGATCGTCAGCACGAGCGGCGCGCCACGGCGCCGGGCAGAAGTGGATAGGTTCACCACCGGTCCGATTCACTAGGAACTTGAGAGATCACCTCGGCCGCGAGAAGGAGCAATTCCGTCGTCGGTCGGTCACCCGCATCGCGGCTGAGGTAACGATAGCGAACGTGTCCAGCGTCGTCGACGGCGAACATCGCCGGCAACGCGGCGAGCCGGCCCTGTTCTTCCTCGTCGTGACGCCCGATCGAGCGGATCCAGTTCCCGTCGGGGTCACGATAGAGCTCGATCGAGGGATCAGTGACCGCCGCCATCGCGGCACAGCCTTCGGGGCTGTCGGCGCTGATCGCGACGACTCGAGCGCCGAGGAGGCGGAGCCTGTCGGCGGCAGTGGACAGCTCACCGAGCTGCCGGCGGCAGTGCGCTCACCAGTATCCGCGGTAGACCACGATCAGGACGGGACCGGCATCGACGGCAAGCTGGGCGCCATTACAGGACCGCAGGACGATCGGGAGAACCCGCGAACCGACTGCCAGAGGAGCTGGCTGGTCGTCCATGACTCAATGACCCAGGTAGCGCACGGACTGTGAACGCGGGTGCCAGGTCAGCTCCCACGAGCCGACCTGGGCCAGCAGACGGCGGGCCTCAGCGTGGAGCGGCTTCAGACCCTCGTTCTTCACCTTCCAGCGCCCGGAAACCTGCTCGACGACAAGCTGGGAATCGCTCAGGACTTGGACGGTGAGGCTGCCAACAGCGAGGCCGTCGTGCTCGGCCGCGGCGAGGAGGTGGCGCAGTCCCTCAATCAGGGTCATGTACTCGGCCTCGTTGTTCGTCCGCCGGCCGGCGTATTCCAGCCGGACCGGCCTATCGGTCTCGACGAGGCCGCGGGTGATGAACGAGCCATAGCCTTTGCCAGGATTGCCGAGCGAGCCGCCGTCGAAGACGAGGGTGACGTTGGCGGCGAACAGCGTCGGCTGGTTTGGGGCCTTCCCGCGTGATCCGGCGGTCATCGTGTGCCTTTCGTGGTCGGGCCGGCGTGGTCGATGCGACACACGCCGGCCCGCGATACGTCCTCCCCGCCGAGAAGGCTCAGGCCTGTCCCTCCTGACGGGCCTTGTGCGCTGCAACGATCGACGGCGTCAGATGCGCCGGCACCTGTTGGTAATGGTCGAACGCAACGCGGAACGTGCCGCGCCCCTGGGTGATCGAACGCAGGTCGGTCGCATACCGCTGTACCTCAGCGGCCGGGACCTCGGCGACGATCGTCGTCAGGCTGTCCTCTCCCGGATTCATGCCGGTGACGTGGCCGCGCTTCGTCGTCAGGTCGCTCATCACATCGCCGGTGTAGCTCTCCGGCACCGTGACCTCGAGTTTGACCACCGGCTCGAGGATGACCGGGTCGGCCGACTGCGCCGCCTTCTTGAACGCCTGCGAAGCGGCGAGCTTGAACGCCATCTCGGAGGAATCAACGGTGTGGTACGAGCCGTCGGTCAGTGTCACCTTGATGTTGACGACCGGAAAGCCGGCGAGGATGCCCTCGTTGAGCGCCTCGCGGATGCCTTTCTCGACCGCTGGGATGTACTGCCGTGGGACCGAGCCGCCGAAGATCTTCTCGTCGAACTCAAACTCCCCTTCGGACGGCATCACGTCGATGAAGACGTGGCCGTACTGGCCGTGACCACCAGTCTGCTTCTTGTGCTTGTACTCGACGTGGGTGACGGCGCGCTGGATCGTCTCCCGGTATGGGACGGTCGGCAGCCCGATATCCACGTTGACGCCGAACTTGCGCGCCATGCGCTCCAGTGCAATCTGGACGTGACTCTCGCCGAGTCCGCTGACGAGCGTCTCGCCGGTCTGCGCGTCGCGGCCGAGCGTGAGCGTCGGGTCCTCCTCGGCCAGTCGCTGCAGGGACGAGCCCATCTTGTCGAGGTCCGACTTCGAGCGTGGCGAGACGGCGGCGGTGAACAGCGGTTCGGGGAACTCGATTCCGGCTAGCGTCACCTTGCGGGATGCATCGCACAGCGTGTCGCCGGTGCTCGTCTCGGCGAGCTTAGCGACGGCGCCGATGTCGCCCGGGCCGATCTCAGGGACGGCGATCTGCTCCTTGCCGCGGACGACGTAGAGCTGGCCGACGCGCTCGTCGCGGTTGCTGGCGGTGTTCCACAGGTGCGAGTCGGACTTGACGGCGCCGGAGTAGACCCGGAAGTAGGTCAGCCGGCCGACGAACGGGTCGGCCATCGTCTTCCAGACCAGCGCGGCCGCCGGCTCATCTGCGGACGCCGCCAGCGTGATCTCCTCGCCATTGGCCGTGCGGGCGGTCTCGGGGCCTGGCGGGCAAGCGAGCTCGGCGATTGCGTCGAGGATCGCGCCGACGCCCTTGTTCGCGGTCGCGGCCGACGCGAGGACCGGGACGATCTCGCCGCGCTTGACTGATTCGCGGAGCGCCGCCGAGAGCTCATCCGCCGATAGCTCCTCGTCTTCGAGGTAGCGCAGCATGAGATCTTCGTCGTTCTCCGCGATCTTCTCAACCAGCTCCAGCCGGTAGGTCTCGACCGCGTCGAGCATATCGGCCGGGATCTCGCCTTCGCTGGTCCCGCCGGACTTGTCGTCGGCGAAGAACGTGGCGCGCATCCGTAACAGATCAACGATGCCGCGAAACGACGACTCGCTGCCAATCGGGATAGTCATCGGGACAACGCTCTGTCCCAGAGTCGATTGCGCCGACTGCAGTGCGGCCCCGAAGTCGGCATTCTCGCGGTCCATCTTGTTGATCACGACAATGCACGGCAGGTCCCGTTCGCGGGCGAACCGCCACGCGTACTCGGTGCCGACCTCGACACCGGCCGAGGCATCGAGGAGCAGCAGTGCGGTATCAACGACCCGCATCGCCGCCTTGACCTCGCCGAGGAAGTCGGCATAGCCGGGAGCGTCGAGCAGATTGATCTTGCAGTCGTTCCACTCGAGCGGCGCGACGCTCGTGCCGATTGAGATGGTGCGCTTGATTTCGTCCGGATCCCAGTCGGAGACGGTGTTACCCTCTTCGATCCGCCCGAGACGGTTGATCGTCTTGCTGGTATAGAGCATGGCCTCGGTCATTGACGTCTTGCCGGCGCCGCCATGCGAGAAGAGTCCTACGTTTCTGATGCTTTCGACGGGGTACGTCTTCACAACCCACCTCCCGTACGTGGCCGCAAGCCTCGTGGAGGATGCCGCGAATGGAGACTCCCCGTCGAGCGACGTGGGGGCCGCGGCTGAGGCTCGCGCCTGGATCTGTTGTGCTCGCCCCGGTATCTCCGGGGATCGCCGGCAACCGCAAGTATCGGGCGCATCGCTATTATACCGAGGTCGAGTTGGAGGAACGGGAGGAGGAGCACGGTGGGGACCGGAGATGAGCGGCATGACTTGAAAGGGGAGCTCGGGGAGCTGCTCGCCGAGCTGGCCGGACTAGACGGTGTGGCGGGCCACGAGCACGCGGTCGTCGCGCGGCTGCGCGACCTGTTCGCGCCGGCCAGCGAGGACGTGACGATCGACTCCTTCGGCAACCTCTTCGCGCGAATCAACGCCGAAGGAAGCGGCCCCGTGCTGATGATCTCGGCACACTCTGACGAGATCGGCGCACTGGTCAAGTCGATCGAGCCGGGCGGAATGCTGCGGATCGAGCGCGTAGGCGGGCTGATCGAATCGCTGGCGATCGGTCGGCACGTCCGCGTCCGCGGTCACCGCGGCGTTATCGGAGTGAAGGCGGGCCACATCCAGACAGCCGATGAGCGGGGGCGCGCGCCGTCGTTCCGCGAGCTGTACGTCGATATAGGGTTCGATTCGGCGGCGGAGGTCGAGGCGCTCGGTATCCGGGTCGGTGACGCGGTCGCGTACGACGAGCCGATGGAGCGGCTGGCGAATCGGGATCGCGTCAGCGGCAAGGCGCTTGACAACCGGGTTTCGTGCGCGGTCCTGGTGAAGCTCGCCGAGCGGCTGAATAGAACGAGCCTCGGCTGCACCCTCTACTGCGTGGTGACGGTTCAGGAGGAGGTCGGTCTGCGCGGCGCGCGGATGGCGGCGCACCGGCTCGCCCCCGCCGCCGCGGTCGTCGGCGACACGGCGCCGTCCGGCGGCCCCCCGGACGTAGACTTTCACCGCGACCTCAGAATGCGAATCGGCGGTGGGCCGGTGCTGGGGCTGGCGAGTGCGGGTGGATCGGCCGGTCACCATATCAATCCCGCCATGCGCGACTTCCTGCGCGAGGCGGCGGACGATTGTGGCGTCGCGCTCCAGGAGGCGCTGTTCTATGGTGGGACGAGTGACGCGTCGGCGGTCCATCTGGTGCGCGACGGCATCCCGACCGGAGTGATCAACATCGCCCGGCGCTACTCGCATTCGCCAGTCGAGACGCTGGATCTGAACGACGTCGTCGACACGCTGGTGCTGCTCGACACCGCCGCGCGGCGGTTCGGGCCGGATGTCGACCTCGGGTTCCTGACCTCAGCCTGGGGCTGATGCGGCGCTGGCACGATTCCAGACCAGCTTGAGCCCCTCGAGGGTGAGCTCCGGGACGTACCGGCTGATGCGTGGGCAGTGCTCCAGGAAGACGGCGCCGAAGCCGCCGGTCGAGATGACTGTCGTCTGCTCGCCGAGCTCGGCATCGATCCGGCCGATCAGCCCCTCGACCAGTCCGGCGTAGCCAAACATGATCCCCGACTGCATCGCGGTGATCGTGTTGTGACCGATGACGCGCTCCGGGAACTCTAGCTCGACGCTGCTGAGCCGTGCCGCCTTGGCGACAAGGGCGTCGTGGGCGGCGCGCATGTCCGCCGCGATAGCTCCCCCGATGAAGCGGCCGTCCCGGGTGACGACGTTCAGGGTCGCCGCCGAGCCGAAGTCGAGGACGAGCGTTGGCCCGCCGAACATGGCAAAGGCAGCGGCCACGTCGACGAGCCGGTCCGGCCCGACCTCGTGCGGGTTGTCGATGTCGATCGTGATGCCGAGGTCGGTCTGCGAGCCGACGACGATCGGCTCGATGCCGACGCGCTCGCGGACCATCGTCGTGATCCACGGAGTGACCGAGGGCACGCTGCTGCTGATGACGGCGCCGTCGAGCTCGCCAAAGCGGATGCCATCGGCGGCGGCCAGGGGCGTG
>DAOKZM010000053.1:11139-11947 GCA_035325665.1 Thermomicrobiales bacterium
CCACTCGTCGGGCATGCTGGTCCGGTTCGTCGCGACGCGCCAGTGCGCGATCAGATCCTCACCACGGACGATACCCAGCTTGACATTGGTATTGCCGATGTCGACCAGAAGCAGCACGCATCCCCTCCCTGCCGGTTCAGGCGTCGAGTGCCCGGCGAATCTCGCCGCGGACGTAGGGGTCATTGTCGCGTCGCTCGGCGCGTCGCAGCTCCGTCTGGCTCGCGCCAAGGGTCAGGTTGCCGAGCGCCCAGGCGGCATGCCCGCGAGCCAGCGGCTCATCGTGGCTGCGCAGCATCCGAATCAGGATAGCCTCTGCGCGCGGGTCGCCGCTATTGCCGAGCGCGATCGCGGCATTGCGCGCCATCCCGGCGCGCTTGGCGCGGATGACGGCTGTTCCACTGTACGTGGCGTAGAACTCGTCGCTCGTCATCGTCGCGAGCCGTTCGAGCGATGGAAACGCGTTCTCGACCGTCGCCGGCTGGAAGTCTGGATCCTCAGCCGGCCGAGCGGCGCTGGTGTACGGGCAGACGTCCTGGCAGGTGTCGCAGCCGAAGACGCGGTCGCCTATCAGGGACCGGAGCTCGCGCGGGATGGCGCCTCGCACCTCGATCGTAAGGTAGGAGATGCAGCGTGGCGCGTCGATCCGGTACGGCTCGACGATCGCGCCGGTCGGGCAACGGTCGAGGCAGATGCGGCAGCGGCCGCAGTCCTGGGCCAGTGGGAGGTCGGGGGTGATGCGGACATCGAGCATGACATCGCCCAGCATGACCCAGGAGCCGTGGCGGGGGACGATGATCATCGCGTTCTT
>DAOKZM010000054.1:0-11787 GCA_035325665.1 Thermomicrobiales bacterium
CGCGGCGCGTTTGGCCGAGCTGGACGACGCCGACGCACGTGCGCAGGCGGAGATCGCGCGGATGCGCGCCGAGCGCGACGCGCTGGCGAGCGAACGCGCCGAGCTGGTCGCCCGGCTGAACGACGCCGACGCGGTCGAGATCGAACCAGCTGGCGGGCTTCGCGCGACCCTCGCCGAGACGCGCGAGCGGCTGCGAGCAACCGACGCGGCTGGCCATCAAGCCGAGGAGCGCGCCGCGGCGGCCGAACGCGGCATCGCCGCCCGGAGCCGTGAGCTGGAGCAGATCGACGCGGCGGCGCGACAGGCGGCCAGAGAACGCGGCGAAATCGAGCAGGAGGTCGAGCGGCTCTCCGCAGCGCTCGCCGAAGCGAACGCCGCCCTGCCGGCCCTGCGGCAGTCGCGCGACCGCGTCCATGAGGCCTTCGGTGGGGCCGAGCGCGAGCTCGACCGTGCGACCGAGCACATCCGCGCCGCCGAGCGCGACCGCGACCAGGCCGCGCTGCGGCTGGCCCGGGTACAGGACGAGCAGGTCTTCCTCGCCGAGCGGGTCCGCAACGACCTCGGCATCGACGACCCGGCCACGCTGGCCGCTGCCGGCGACGACGCGCCGGCCGACGAGGCGGAGATCGCGCGGCTGCGCGACCGGCTGCGCCGGATGAGCGCCGTCGGCGAGGACGTGCTGGAGCAATACGAGGCCGAGTCGGGGCGGCTGGCCCACCTCCAGCAGCAGCTCGAGGACGTCGAGCAGGCCGCGGGCAACCTGCGGCGGGTGGTGGGGGTCCCCACCAGCTGGACGGCTGCGCCTTTCAACGGCCCCTCCGGCTAGGCCCCCGCCGGTTTGGCGCGCACCTTCACCCGCCTGTTCGGCGGTGGGATGGCGCGGCTAGTGCTGAGCACGACCGAGGACGGGGCGGCCAGCATCGACATCGTCGCCCAGCCGCCCGGCAAGCGACTCCAGAACCTGACCGCGCTCTCCGGCGGCGAGCGCTCGCTGACCGCCGTCGCGCTGCTGATCGCCATCCAGCGGGTCAACCCCAGCCCGTTCTGCCTGCTCGACGAGGTGGACGCCGCGCTGGACGAGTCGAACGTCGTCCGCTTCCGCGACGAGCTGCGCGACCTCGCCAGCGCCACCCAGTTCGTCGTCATCACCCACAACCGCGGCACGATCGAGGGCGCCGACACCCTCTATGGCGTCACAATGAGCGGTGACGGCGTCTCGCGCGTCCTCTCGCTGCGTCTAGAGGAAGCGATCCAGGCGGTCGAGGAATACGAGGCCGCCTCGGCGGGCGGCTGAGCACGACCCTCACCCCGGAATTTTCCAAACTGGCACGGTTCTGTTATGTCGTTCATCGGCAGATTGATGCGCCTGTCGCGCCGCCGGGCCGACGCTGGCGACGGCGAGTAGCACGCGACCTGACCTGATGGGAGGACTCCGATGACAACCGCGCGACAACCCCTGCCGCCCCTGATCGACACCGTCCTGCCGGAGTATCAGTTCAGCGACGTAACCCGCGTCGTCATCGAGGGCGAGGCGGACGATATCTTCCGTGTCTTCCGCACGCTCCGGCTACGCGACCTGCGAACGATGCGGGCGCTGTTCTGGCTGCGCGAACTGCCCGCGCGCCTCCTCGGAGCGCAGCAGATGAAAGCGCCGCTCGACATCCCCTGGCTGGAGATGGCGGTCGGACCGGATAGCCCCTGGATCGCGCTCGGCGGCACGCCGGATCGCGAGGTCGTGATGGGAGCAGCCGGCAAGTTCTGCCAGACGAAGATCGAGTTCGTCAGCATCCCCAACGCCGAGGCTTTCCTCGCCTTCGACGACCCAGGCTGCGAGAAGACGATCCTCGGTGTCCGGATCGAGTCGCTGGACGACACCGGCCTGCGACACGCGCTCGTCGCCGAGTCGCGGACGCACGTGCCCGACCCGCATCGACGGCGCAGGTTCCGCTTCTACTGGGCGGTCGTGCAACCGGGCGAGAAGCTGATGACGCGCGGCATGCTCAACGAAGTCAGGCGCCGCGTCGAGGCGGGCCTCACCGCGCGCGGCGAACGGCCGCCGCAGCGCCGCGTCCCGGCTGTCGCCGGTCTGGCGGCGCTGGCCGCCATCGGCGCCGGGATTGCCGGCTGGCGCAGGAGCCGCACGCCGGCCCACTGACAGCAGCGCGGCCACGATCCCACTTCCGATGCCAGCACCGCGGCCGCGTATCGCCGCGTGGTTATCGCTCACCGCCGGGCCACCTGCGACGAGCCGGGGGGCCCGGTATGCCGCCTCGTAGCTCGACTGATGTTCCGGCATTGCCAGATCGGCCGGCGGGTTGTTGAGGTCCAGGCCGGTCGAGTCGCTGAGCCGCCGCTTGAACCACACGTCGAACTCGTCTTGCGACTGCGCGAACGACATCAACGAGGCGTTGAAATTCTGCGACTCCATATAGGCGACGAGTTGCGGACCTGCCGGAGTCTCGGCGAGAAACCAGTGCTCCCTGGTAATGCCGATGCGCTGCTCGGACTGCGCGTAGTCCTGCTTGCGCTCGGTCTCCAGCTCGGCTATGAACGATCGAGCGTCGTCGGTCTTTCCCTCGAGGATGGGCAACACGATGCAGATGTGATCCACGATGACCTCCATCGAGTTGTCGCGAGCCTGGCCCGACACCCGAACTATCTCACGCAATCCGCGCCCTATATATCCCTTCCGTCGCCGAATTCGCGTAGCTTCGCGCCAACTCCTGCGCGAGTGATCGACGCCGATCATCGTGGCGCCAGCCACTGTAGCGCTGCCGATCGGCGAGAAAAGCCGCCTGATCCGATGCGTACGACAGGCATCGCGTTGCGAGACCTGATCGAGTAGTCGGTCAGGGCGAACCGGTCCAGTCCGGCAGACTGTCCCTTCCCCTGTGGGGGTGAATCTGTCAGGTCGGCAGTGACCCTTCAACCTGTCATCCCGATAGCTACGCCCTGACAGACGACTCAGGCCGGCGGGAGCCAGTCGCGCACGTCCGGCTCGTCGGAGAGCCGCCAGGCGCGGGGGAGGATCGGGTCGATCTGGGCCGGCGTCGCCCCGCCGTCGTAGCCGGCCAGCAGCCGGGCCTTGTCCTCCAGATCCGCGCGCGTGAGTGGGTTGCCGGGGTCGCCCTTCGGCACGTCCACCCGCGAGGTGAGCGTCCGCCCATCGGTCGTCTCGACCTCGACCAGGCCGACCCACTGCCGCGGATAGGTGGCGTCGATCTCGGGGTCGAGGACCATCTCGACCCGGTCATGGAACGCGCGGAGGGCCGGGTCGGCCAGTGCCGCGTCGGTGAAGTCGGTCACGCCCGCATGCCCGCGCGTCGCGGCGACGGCCAACACGAAGCCCATCGAGAACTTCGACTGGTGGACCGTCCGCGGGTCGGTGACCGGCCCGAGCACGTCGATCGCGCCCTGGTGGACGCGCGCCCGGACGCGGGCGATGTCCTTCGCCCGCAACCCCTCGTCGCGCATCAGCTGGAGCAGCGCGTCAGCGGCCGGGTGGGTGTGGCGGCAGGGGGCGTGGCATTTGAACGACGTCGCCAGCAGCGCCCAGCGGCTGCCGAGGCCATCCACCAGCCAGCTCGGGTCGGCGTCCCTCGACATCCCGGCCGCCATCCCCTGAGGCCCCTCCAGGATGTGCCGCGCGCCGGTGAGCCCGTCGTGAGCGACGCAGGCGGCCAGCAGGCCGTCGGCCGATGCCTTGGCGGTGTGGAGCTGCTTCGAGTCGGCAGCGTCGCGCAGGAACTCCCAGAGGCCAGCCGCCTGGGTGCCGGCCGAGCCATAGGCGTGCAGCGTCTGCGCGGCGTCGAGACCCAACAGTCGGGCCACCCCGGCCGCCGCCGCGATGGTCCCGGCCGTGCCGGTCGTGTGGAAGATCGTGTAGTGCGGGCGGCCGAGGAACTCGCCGACCCGGATGCCCGCCTCGTAGCCGGCCACGGCGGCGACGATCAGGTCGCGGCCGGACGCGCCCTCCTGCTGCGCTATCGCCAGCACCGGCGGGAAGACCACCGCGCCGGGGTGGAAGACCGAGCCGTTGTGGACGTCGTCCTGTTCGACGACGTGCGACGCCGCGCCATTGACCAGTGCGGCGAAGAGCGGCGAGGTCCGAAGCCGCGAGGTCAGCAGCTCGCTCGGCCCGCCGGCCGGCCCCATCTGCGCGGCGAAGCGCTCCAGGGCACGGACCGGTCGCGCGCCACGCTCGGCCAGCGTCGAGGCGAGCCAGTCGAGGAACAGCTCCTCGGTGCGCCGGACGACCGCGCCGGGCAGGTCGTCGAAGCGCAGGCCGGCGCTGAACGCCGCCAGCTCGCTGGTCGTGCCGGTCATCGTCGCCGTCATCGTTCCCCCTCCGGACGCAGCCGCGCGATCTCCGGCGCCTGGCCGCGCTTGAAGACCATCAGCGTGCGCTTGAACTCGATCACGACCGTGCCATCCTGGTTGTAGCCGGTCGTCTTCACCGTCACGATACCGATGTTCGGCCGCGACTTCGACTCGCGCGCCGCGAGCACCTCCGACTGCGAGTAGATCGTATCCCCCTCGAAGACCGGGTTGGGCAGCCGGACCTCGTCCCATCCGAGGTTGGCGAAGACGTTCTGCGAGATGTCGGTCACGCTCTGCCCAGTGACCAGCGCCAGGGTAAAGGTCGAATCGACCAGCGGCTTGCCGAACTCGGTCTGCGCCGCGTAGTGGTGGTCGAAGTGGATCGGCGCCGTGTTCTGGGTCAGCAGGGTGAACCAGATGTTATCGGTCGTCGTCACCGTCCGCCCCAGTGGGTGCTGGTAGACGTCCCCAACCTCGAAGTCCTCGTAGAACCGACCGCTCCAGCCGGGCTTGATGGCCATGCGCCGCCCCTCCTCGTTCGTCTCTGCGAATCGGGTCGGCAGATGACCACGTCCTTACGAGGGACCGGCTGCCGGTCCGACAAGCTCCCTCTGTTGCCCGCATTCAGTACCGCAGGATCAGCGCGATACGGCCGTGCTGTTCAAGCTCGCCGTCCTCGACGAAGACGACATCGCCATCCTTCTGCAGGACCATCGTAATGACCTCGTCGACCGCATCGTCAAGAACGTCGGGGGCAGTCGGATCGTCCACGTCCAGGTCAAGCAGTCCCATCTCGTTGATCCGTGCCGGCTGGTGATAGCTGTCCTCAACCACAAGGGTGTCGCCGCGCCCAACCCTGGCGGCCCGCCAGACTTCGCCGAGCGTGGACGACGAGCGCTGCGCGCCGACGGCCGTCTCCAGCCGGTCGAGGACCTCGAGCCGTCGAGTCACGAACTGTTCCCGGGCCACCGGCCAGACGAGCTGTCCGAGCTCGTGCGGCGTCGCCGAGTCGTGATTGCCGGTGATGGTCGCGATGATGTCGTTGGTGATGGTTGAAACCTCGCCGAAGAACGACAGGTGTCGCTCGACGCCGACCACGATCAGCGGCAGCGGGTCCTCGGCGACATAGGTCTTGAACGCCTCGTCGACCGCACGGAAGAACTGGCGATGACGCTCGTCCCGATGCGCGGACCGCCGGATCCCGAAGCCGCCCGGCAGCGGCGCTTCGCCGCCCGGGCCAGTGTGGACCATCGGGAACTCCCTGTCGGTCATCTCCTCCAGGCTATCGCGGCTCGCGGCGAACAGCCGCGTCGGCTTCTCGCTGAGGACGAGCACCCAGTAGCGCCGGAGGCGATTCATCGCGCGGACGATGTCGCGGATCAGGAAGGTCTCGTCGACGACGACCCGCTCCGGCAGCGTGTGCGGAACGGTGTGCCACCGCGCCACGTCGGCGGAGACGAACAGCGCGAGGCCGTCCAACAGGTGCGGGTAGTCGATGTCGTTGACCAGGTCATCGAGCCGCGTGAGCAACGGCTCAGCCTCGCGGCGCGACATCTCGCCCAGCAGACGATTCGTCGCCTCGGTCACCAGGTTCTTCACCCGGATCGGGTCCTGCTGATTCTCCGGCGAGGCGCGGTGCGACGGCAGCGTGATCGTGATACACGGATACCCCTGGATAGCCTTGAGCTGCTGAAGATCATGACCGTTCATGCGCGTCCCTCCCCTGGCGGCGACCCCGCCATATCGACCACCCTGGGCATGAGGCGTTCCGCTCCACGACCGTTCGAACCGGCCATCGTGCAGGAACCAACGTGTCCGGACGTGCGAGAGATTGCCCAATCGGTCTGCGCACGAGCCCGCCAACGCGGACTCGATCAATCTCAAGTGTAGCCTCCGCCCCCACGCCCGAAAGACCCCCGCCGTATCAACCCCGTGTCAGAACGCGCCGCGCCGATGCGGTACGGGCCTCGATGAGCTCCGATAGTTGCGTGACATACGAGGGACCGTTGCCGGCTGCGGCCGGCGGTTAGCGCGTCAGCGGTACTCGTTCTCCTTCAGCACGCATTGTCATACGACGCCAGCCCGGCGCAATTCCGCGATCCGCGCTTCGTCGTAGCCAATCTCGCCGAGGATCGCGTCGGTGTGCTGGCCGAGGTCGGGGACGTCGCCGAGGGCGTACTCGACGTTGCCAGCATCGACCGGCGGCAGCAGCGCGCGCAGCGGGCCGACCGGGCTGCCGATCTCGCGCCAGCGGTCGCGGGCGGCGAGCTGCGGGTGGTCAGCCACGGCAGCGACGTCGTTGGCCCGCGCGTTGGCGATGCCGGCCGCGTCGAGCCGGGCGACGACCTCAGCGGCCGAGAGCGCGGCGAACGCGGCCACGATCTGCTCGTCGAGCGCGGCGCGGTTAGCGACGCGCTCGGAGTTGGTCGCGAAGCGCGGGTCGTCCGGCTCCAGCGCGCCGCCCAGCACCTCGGCGCAGAAGCGCGCCCACTCGCGCTCGTTCTGCACGCCGAAAAGGACGAGGTTGCCGTCGCCGGCCGGGTACGGGCCGTATGGCGCGATCGCCGGGTGGCTGGCCCCGGCGCGGGCCATCGCCTCGCCGCCGTACATCGTGTAGTAGAGCGGGTAGCCCATCCACTCGACCAGCGCGTCGAACAGCGACACGTCCAGCACCGTCCCGCGTCCGGTGCGCTCGCGGGTATAGAGCGCGGTCAGGATACCCGAGTAGGCGTACATCCCGCCCGAGATATCGGCGACCGAGAACCCGACCTTCGACGGCGTCTCCGGCGTGCCAGTGATCGACAGGACGCCCGCCTCGGCCTGAATCAGCAGGTCATACGCCTTGCGGTCGCGGTACGGGCCGGCCGAGCCATAGCCGGAGATATTGCAGACGATCATCCCTGGGAAGCGCTCCAGCAGCGCATCCCCACCCCAGCCCAGCCGCTCCATCGCGCCGGGCGCCAGGTTCTGGACGACGACGTCGGCCCGCTCCAGCAGCGCCTCGACGATCGCGCGACCATCCGGCTGCTTGAAATCGAGCGTCAGCGACTCCTTGCCGCGATTGGCCCACACGACGTAGCTGGCGATGCCACGGACGGTGCGGTCGTAGCCCCGCGCGAAGTCCCCTACTCCCGGCCGCTCGATCTTGATCACCCGCGCCCCGAGGTCGGCCAGCTGCCGCGTCGCGAACGGCCCCGCCGCCGCCTGCTCGAACGCCAGCACCGTGATGCCGCGCAGTGGTGACTCAGCCGGCTTACGTCCAGTATCATCCACGCCTTCTGCCTCCGTACTTACTCGGGCTGTGTTTCCGCGTGTCAGGTTCGGATACTACGGCCTCGCGGATGACATTCACAATCGTGATTCCCACGGGAGCTATGTACGCCGCCTGCTGCCAGTGCTGGCGCTTTCGTAGTCGTTCGGGCGGTATCCACGGTTGGCTCTTGACCTTTCGAGGCAAAGGTGTGATCCTTACGATCCATAGAGATCTAAAGATAGATCCAATTTCACGAGAGATAGGGCCATGCTTGAACCACTGAGGACAAATGATCGAATCGCGCCGCTGCCGGAGATAATCGGCGGGTTCGCGACCGTGCTGGCGGACCCGCCATGGCGGTTCCAGAATCGAACCGGGAAGGTGGCTCCAGAACACCGTCGTCTTGATAGGTACTCGACCCTCGATCTTGATGAAATCAAGGCTCTACCAGTTGCCGATGTGACGGCAAAGAATGCGCATCTTTACCTTTGGGTACCGAACGCGCTGCTGCCCCAGGGGCTAGCCGTTATGGAAGCTTGGGGCTTTCGATATGTCTCCAATATCGTTTGGGCAAAGCGCCGCAAGGACGGCGGCCCAGACGGCCGAGGGGTTGGCTTCTACTTCCGCAACGTGACCGAGTTGATTCTATTCGGAGTAAAGGGCTCGCTACGGACTCTTCAACCTGGCCGCTCACAAGTGAATATGATCGAGACTCGCAAGCGTGAACATTCGCGCAAACCAGACGAGCAATACTGTCTGATTGAGTCATGTTCACCAGGTCCGTATCTGGAACTCTTTGCTCGCCAGGCCCGTCCCAATTGGACGGCATGGGGCGATGAGTCAAATTCAGAGCCACGCGGCCTTGTGCATAAGGGATACGAGGGCGGTCCAATCTTCCCCGAGCTACGCCCGAACGAACGTATGAGTATCGATTCCGCTGACGCAGTGGCGGATCAGCTCGCGAAGATGTACCAGTCTGACACCGCCATCAGTGTTCGCGAACTCGCCGCGTTGTCCGGCTACTCGATCCAGCGGGTCCGTGCACTGCTAAGTCGTGCTGGAGTTGAACTACGCCCCAGAGGGGCTGCCACCGAAACTAGGAGTCCGGTATGGCTCTCCGTTCCACGACTTTTCGGAGAGCCCGACGACGAGCAGCGGGCACGTCCCCATGACACCACGCCTGACCCGTAATCCTGCCTTCTCGAAGTTCGTTGTGGTGCTAGTCTCCATGTCGATTGGCAACTTGGCTATGCGATCGTCAACTTGCAGCGTTTCGTTCCACTCGCTCCAGAGTCGATGAACCAACGATTTGAGGGACTGCTGGTGTTTCGTGATGATGACGCCGGCCGTGAGCACCCCTGCTTCATGCCATGTACGGTACGCAGTCATGTCACGGTCCAGGTTTCCGTCTTTTGCGTTCCATTCGACATCGACTGCTATGCGCCCTTTGAAGTTGTCTACCAAGTAGCCCTCTTGGAATAGAGGCTCAAATGCGTGTAATCGCGCACCCTTACGGTCTACCAGGTAGCCGTAGATCTCGATATCAAGCCTTCTCTCATCCCAGTCGTGCTTCGCGAAGAGACTGTCGATCTCTTTCGATACATCGCCCCGGTTGCGTCCTGGCTTCATCCAAGTTGCTGGGTCGAGCGTGTAGGTATCCAAGACTGACAGAATGTCGGCCCATTCACCCGGACAGACTGCTTGCATCACGGCGCAAGCGGAACTCGCCTCCAGGAATTCGTAGCGCTCGCGAACGCTCGACGGCATCACGCGTGGGTCATCATACGTCGATGTCGTATACATTGTTCGCCTCACACTCTCCCATTCGGGCAACTTCGAAGCTCAACGCCACATATCGACATGGAAAGTCCATGTGCATGAGCAGCAAAGGCCATTCGACACCTAGCAAGGATGATAGCCGTGTTGCAATGTATTCTCCGTCTTCATCGACATATAAGGAACGCTGAAGTGCTATATTCCTCCGGATCGGGGATGTTGTGACATCGCACGGACATCGAGAACATTACCACCATCATCAGAACGACCTCGGCAGCCCCAGCACGTGCTGGGCGATGTAGGACAGGATGAGGTTCGTCGAGATCGGGGCGACCTGGTAGAGGCGCGTCTCGCGGAATTTGCGCTCGATGTCGAACTCGGCGGCGAAGCCGTAGCCGCCGTGGGTCTGGACGGCGGCGTTGGCGGCTTCCCAGGAGGCGTCGGCGGCCAGCAGCTTGGCCATGTTCGCCTCGGCCCCGCAGGGCTGGCCGGCGTCGAACAGCGCGGCGGCGCGCTGGCGCATCAGGTCCGCGGCGCGGATGTTGACGTACGCCCGCGCGATCGGGAAGGCGACCCCCTGGTTCTGGCCGATCGGCCGGTCGAAGACGACGCGCTCCTTGGCGTAGCCGGTGGCCCGCTCGATGAACCAGTCGCCGTCGCCGATACACTCGGCGGCGATCAGGATGCGCTCGACGTTCATCCCGTCGAGGATGTAGCGGAACCCCTTGCCCTCCTCGCCGATGAGGTTCTCGGCCGGGACCTCCAGCCCGTCGAAGAAGACCTGGTTCGTCTCGTGGTTCATCAGCGTGTCGATCGGCCGCGCCTCGAACTTGTCCGGCGGCGCGTCGCGCAGGTCCACCAGGAAGGTCGAGAGCCCGTCCGACTTGCGCGCCACCTGGTCACGCGGGGTGGTGCGGGCCAGCAGCAGCATCAGGTCGGAGTGCTGGACGCGCGAGATGAAGATCTTCTGGCCGGTGACGACGTAGTGGTCGCCACGGCGGACGGCTGTCGTCCGCAGACTGGTCGTGTCGGTGCCGCTGTCCGGCTCGGTGACGCCGAACGCCTGCAGGCGCAGCTCGCCGCTGGCGATCTTCGGCAGGTACTCACGCTTCTGCTCTTCGGACCCGTGCCGCAGCAGCGTGCCCATCGTGTACATCTGGGCGTGGCAGGCGCCGGCATTGCCGCCGCAGCGGTTGACCTCTTCGCGGATGATCGCCCCCTCGGTGACGCCGAGTCCGAGGCCGCCATACTCCTCCGGAATCAGCGCCGACAGGTAGCCGGCCTGCGTCATCGCCCGGACGAATTCCTCGGGATACGCCCGATCGCGGTCCAGCTCGCGCCAGTAGTCGTCGGGAAACCGGCGGCTCAGCTCGCCGACCATCGAGCGCAGGTCCGCGTGCAGCTCGGCGCGGTCAGTCCTCTCGTCGATCATTTCGACACCTCTCCCGGTCGTCCCTCTGCCACGCCCGGATGATCACAGAAACCCGGCACGCGAGCAAACCGCACCATTGCGCGGCGGGTGTCCGGCGCGTACGATCCGTCTACCGGATCGACGATGCAACAGCGGAGTGATGGCGTAGCGGCCCCGATGCACTGACACGTCCAGTCCATCAGACGATGGACAACTGCCCGCGACGGGAGGATCCGCCGTGCGCCACATCGACCGCGTCAGCTTCGCCGGAGAGATCGCGCCGCTCTCCCTCGCCTCGTTCGTCGCCCTGCTCAGCGTCGGCACGATGTCGCCGTTTCTCTCCGAGATCGCGGGAAGCCTCGACACGCGGCTGTCGGTGCTCGGTCTCGTCTCGACGGCGGCGCTGGCGGCGACGGCGGCCGGCGGGCTGCTGGTCGGCCCGCTCGGCGACCACCTCGGCCACCGGACGATGCTGCTCTGGGGGCTGCTGCTGACCGGCGTCGCGGCGGCCGCGACGGCGCTGGCGCCCGGCATCCTCGTCCTGCTGCTGGCGCGCGCCGTCGGCGGGGTCGGGTTCGCCGGGGCGAGCGGCATGCCGAACGCCATCGCCGCCAGCCGCTACGACGGCCCGCGTCGCCAACGCGCGCTGGCGATCCTGGCGACGGCAGGGACGGTCGCCGGGCTGGCCGGCGCGCCGCTAATGACGACCATCGGCGCGGCGTCGAGCTGGCGTGTCGCCTTCCTCGTCGTCGCGGCGGCGACGGCCGTCGCTGCCGCGGCGGTGTGCCTGACGGCGCCACGACCCGCTGCCGCGCCCGCTGGCCGGCTCGACCGCAGGATGTTCATCGACCGCTACGCGCCGATCCTCGCCGACCGGCGCGTCCGGCTGCTCTACGCGGCGACCGCGACGCAGATGTTCTGCCTGATCGGTGGGCTCACCTACGCTGGGGCGTTCCTCGACCGCGAGCGCGGGTTCGCGCTGCGCGCCATCGGCTGGGCCTATATGGCCCAGAGCGCCGGCGGCATC
>DAOKZM010000055.1:0-251 GCA_035325665.1 Thermomicrobiales bacterium
CGTAGCGCGTGCACCAAACAGCGCCCTGGCGGCAGCGGATCGGCGCTCTCCGCCGGGAATCTGCCTGAGCAGTTGGCGCAGCAGTTTGTCGAGGGCCGCCACGAGGGCGAGACGGTCATCGGGTGCGGTTGAGCGAGCTCGGACACCAGGGAGCCCAAGGAGTGGGGGGTCGGCAGTGTCGGGCGTCACAGGGAGCCCTCGTTTGAGTAACCGGTGGATCGCGTCGGTGAGGTCACTCGCTGAGTCTTCTG
>DAOKZM010000055.1:261-11149 GCA_035325665.1 Thermomicrobiales bacterium
GGGCTGACCGTACCGCGCGGGGAGGCGATGCCGACGTGGCAATCCGCCGGGCCTGTTCGGGATATGCCCAGGAAGTGCCCAGTTTGTCGCCGCGCGGATGCCCAGACCCGCTCTTCAACCTGGGTTCAACAGCGCTCCTCTCAGAGAGGGCGAACTTTGGATCCCGGGGGTATGGCTCGATGTCTTCGCTTATTCCGTTTGGTGCGTCTGGGGGGCTCTCTTCGCGGGCGGAGCGCCAGTTTTCGGCTGAGATCGCCACCATCAACGCCAGGGGCTCGGTGCAGGCCGCCCGCGAGACGGCCAAGATCAATGCCATCACGGAGATCACCGAGGAGGCGCTGCTGTGCGCCTCTGAGGTCTCCCAGGTCGCCCACATGCTGACGTCTCGGTCGCCGTTCGCAGCCGAGGAGCTGGGCTTCATCGCGAAGGCCGGCATCACCGCCATGGGCGACGTCGTGATCCGCTCGGGTCGGACGCTGCGGTGAGCTTCATCGTCCAGACAGCCGTGGCGCTGCTGGTCGCTGGCGTCTTCGTCGGCCTGGTGGCGTTCTACGGCGCTCGTCTAGCCGAGCGCCGGCGGGCCGCCAACGTGGTCCAGCAGATGGCTGCCCATCGGATCCGCTCGATCCAGCGCCACACGCTCCGCCAGCTGGTCATCACGGCGCAGCGCACCGACCTCATGAACCAGCGCGTCCACCAGTCGGGCGAGATCATCGAGATCGAGTCGGACGATGGTGGTGAGCGGTGAAGTTCTACGCGCCGCTCATCCAGCTCGTGGTCGTCGTGGTAGCGGCTGCGCTGGCGGTGCGGCTGGCGTGGGAACTGTTGGCGCCGGCGCTGGTGCCGGTCAGCTTGCTGGTGCTGGCCGGCAGTGTGCTGTTGCTCGTCTACCGCCGCCGATGAGCCGGCGACCTCTGGGCCTGCGGCCCGTTGTGTATTCCACGACGGGCCAGGTCTTGACTGTCGCGTCCGCGCGACGCATAAGAACTAGTAGGGGCATGCGTCAAGACGCGCCGAACCGGTCAGCGCCGGCGGCCGGTGCGCAGCGTGTCCTCCTCAGCATCATTCAAGGAGGGAAACCGTGAGCAGACGCAACATTCGTCTGCGTCCGGTCCGGCGCGATGAGATCGACCTGCGGCGCTTCGCCGCGGCGATCGTGGCATTGGCTGCCGCCGCCGCGCGCGAGGCCGACAAGACGCAGACCACGAACCAGGACGACGACACGACCAAGGAGCGCGCCGCATGATCGGCGTCGCCTTCTTCGTGGTGTGCGTCGTCCTTGTGGTGGCGATCGTCGTCGGGGTGCGTTGGCTCGACGCGCAGGAGTGGCGTCGCGACCTGGTGACGGTCCGCCTGCGGTTCCCGCGGGGCGTGACGGTCGATCAGGTGGCGGCGTGGCTGTCTGGCTTACCGCCGCGCGCTGGTCTGCTGGATCGGCCGGCGCTCTGTCTGGAGGTCGTCGCCGGCAGTGCCGGTGTCGAACACCAGCTGAGCGTCCGGGCCTTCGAGCTAGAGGCGGTCACGGCGCAGTTGCAGGCGGCCATCCCTGGCATTCGGCTGGAGCGGGTTGACGGTCCGGCGCGGCCTTTGGTCGGTCGGACGGTCGAGATGCGAACCACCGGCAGTGTCATGGCGCTTGCCCAGGAGCGGGCTGAGGTGTCGGCGGTGGCGCTCCTAGCCGGTCTCCAGCCGCTGGAGTCCGGGGAGGAGGTGCACCTGCAGTGGCTGTTCTGTGGGGCGGCAGTCCCGGCGCCGGTGTCGCGCCGCGGCGCAGGGGGCGGGTCTGCGCCATCTTCCGAGGTGCACCGCGGGCGTCGTCGCAAGCAGGAAGCGCCGCTCTTGTCGGTCTGCGGTCGGGTCAGCGTGAGCGCAGTCCGCAGTGCGCGCCGCACGCATCTCCTCGGCCGGATCCTCGCGGCCACGACGGTCATGGACGCGCCTGGTGCGCAGGTCCGCCCGTCCTGGTGGCCGTCGACGCTTGCGGCGTGGCGGCTGCGCCATCGCATCCTGCCGATCGTCAGTTGGTCGATGCGGTTGAACGCCACGGAGTTGGCCGGCCTGCTGGGCGTGCCGGTCGGCGAGCACGATCTTCCCGGTGTCGAGCTGGGCGCGGCCCGTCAGCTGCCGGTCATGCCGACAGTCGATGGCGACGGCGATGGCGTGACCCTGGGGCTGAGTGATCATCCGGCGACCTTCGGCCGTCCGCTGCGCTTGTCGACCGATGATCGGCTGCGGCATCTGCATGTCATCGGTCCGACCGGGACCGGCAAGTCGACGCTGTTGACCCACCTGGTGCTCGACGACCTGGCGGCCGGTCGCGGCGTCGTGGTCGTCGATCCGAAGCGTGACCTGGTCGAGGCGATCCTCGCCCGGGTGCCGGAGCATCGCCGCGGCGATGTCATCGTGCTCGATCCGACCGACACGGCCCGGCCGGTCGGCTTGAACGTGCTGGCCGGACGTGATGAGGTCGAGGCCGACCGCGAGCTGGTGGCCGAGCATCTGCTCGGTGTCTTCCAGAACCTCTGGAAGGATTCCTGGGGTCCACGCTCGGACGACATCCTGCGCGCCAGCCTGCTGACGCTCTGCTCGGCGCGGGCGCCCGACGGGTCGGCGTTCACGCTGGTCGAGCTACCGGAGCTGCTGACCAGCAAGCCGTTCCGTTCATCGGTGTTGGCGCAGGAGTCGGTGCCCGAGTACGTCAAGGGCTTCTGGCGCTGGTTCGATGCAATCAGTCCTGGGGAGCGGGCGCACGCCATGGCGCCGGTGCTCAACAAGGTGCGCGCCTTCACGATGCGCACGCCGGTGCGTCTGCTGCTCGGCCAGAGCGAGGGCATCGACCTGCGGCGTCTGACTGAGCGGCGCGGGATCATCCTCGTCCCGCTGAGCGCCGGTGAGCTGGGGCAGCCGGCAGCTGAGCTGCTCGGCTCGCTCATCGTGGCAGCGGTCTGGCAGACGGTGCGGGCCCGCACCCGTATCCCCGGGACCCAGCGCGAGCCGGTCTTCGTCTACCTCGACGAGTTCCAGGACGTCCTCCGGTTGCCGCTCGACCTGGCCGACCTGCTGGCCCAGGCCCGTGGTCTCGGTGCCGGCTTGACGCTCGCCCACCAGCACCTGTCCCAGTTGGCGTCTAATGTGCGTAGCGCGGTGCTGGCAACGGCGCGCTCGCAGGTTGTCTTCCAGGTCGCCCACGACGACGTCCGGATACTGGCGCGCGGCTTCGAGCCCTCGCTCGGACCAGAAGACCTGATGGGACTCGACGGCTTCCACTTCGCGCTGCGCCCGGTCGTCGAGGGGCGCGTCGCCCGCGCCGTCACCGGCCGCAGCCTGCCGCTTGCTGGCGGCGGCGATCCGGTTGCCCTGCGGGCTGCCAGTCGCGAGCGGTTCGGTGTCGACCGGGCAGTTGTCGAGGCCGGGCTGCGGGATCGGCTCGGTACCAGGACCTCGGCGCCGATCGGTCGGCGCAAGCGGGGTGCGGCATGAGCGCGGGTGAGTGGTCCGGTCGGTGGTCCGGTCGGGTTGAGTCGGATCGCCAGCGTCCCGCTGAGCAGCGGCGGCCTGGACGGACTAATGCCGACGACTTCTCCCGCGCCACCACGCGCGGGAGTCGTCTCAGCCGGCGCCGGCTCAGCGAGCTGGCGGACGATCTGTCCGAGCGTGACCGGGCGGTGCTCGATGCGCTGCGGACGGTGCGGGTGCTGACCGGTAGCCAGCTGGAGCGACTGCTGTTCGGCGCAATCGCCACAGCGGCACGCGGACGCGTGCGCCGCCGAGTGCTGGGCCGGCTCGGGCGGGTCGGGCTGGTCGAGACGCTGACGCGGCGGGTCGGCGGTGTTCGAGCTGGCTCATCCGGCCTGGTCTACGCCCTGACGGCCGCCGGCCAGCGCCTCCTCGATCTCGTTGCGGATCCGACACTGGTGCGCCGCCGTGCGGCGTACACGCCAAGCGCGCTCTTTCTCGCCCACATGCTGGCGGTCAGCGAGGTCTACGTCGGCCTCTCCGAAGTGGCCGCAGTGGACCATGGGTGGGCGCTGGCGGCGTTCGCCGTCGAGGGCGATGCCCGCTGGGCGGCGGATGGTGTGGAGATGCTCCGTCCCGATGCGCTGGTCGCCCTGGCGACCGAGGAGGTCGAGGACGTCTGGTGGCTGGAGGTCGACCGCGGTACCGAGAGTCTGCCGCGCCTCCGCACCATGGCGGAGCGCTACCTCGCCTTTGCCCACTCCGGTGAACCCGGGCCACGGGGCGTCGTGCCGCGGGTGGCCATATCGGTCGAGAGCGACGAGCGGCTGTATCGCTTGCGCGGCCTTGTGCGTCGACTGCCGGCGCCCGCCAGCGAGCTGTTCGTCGTCTGTCGCGATGACGACACCGTCGGCGTCCTCGTCGACGCAATCCGCTCGACATCCTCACTGGAGCCGCCCTAGGGCCCCCACCTGGTCGCGGCCGCGACCGACCGCGACCGACCGGTCCCAAGAACAGCAACGCATAAGGAGGACAAACCCATGCATGAACAAGGAGGTGAACACCATGAACCGCGCGCGGCAGAGGTCGAGCGGGAGCCGATCCCGCCACGCGTCTATGTCGCCAGCCTCAGCGACTACAACGACGGCCGGCTGCACGGCGTCTGGATCGAGGCCGCCATCGAGGACGACGAGCTGTACGAGCAGGTCGAGGCCATGCTCGCCCGCTCACCGATGCCGCGCGCCGAGGAGTGGGCCATCCACGACTTCGAAGGCTTCTGCGGCGTCCAGCTACACGAGTACGACACGCTGGAGACGGTCGGGCGGATCGCCCGCGGCATCGCCGAGCACGGACCGGCCTTCGGAGCCTTCGTGCGTCTGGTCGGCACCGAGCACGCAAGCGACGACGACCGCTTCGAGGACGCTTTCCTCGGACCCTTCCCCTCGATGGCGGACTTCCCCCGCCACGTGGCCGACGACCTTGGACTGGAGGAGCGTCTCGATCGACTGGCCGGCGAGCTGCGCCCGTATGTCGTCATCGACTACGAGGCGTTCGCCCGCGATCTGGGCCACGACACAGGCGAGAAGGACGCGCCCGATGGCGGCGTCTTCGTCTTCGACCTGCGCACGTAGGGCAGCGGCCGAGTCGTTGTCGATTCCACACGACAACCTGCTTGACAGCGCAACTAATAGCCGGGCGACAATAGGTGCACAAGCAACCAAACAAACAGGCGATCCGGCGGGATCGCGACGCGAAAGGAGGAGCCGCCGATGACACAACCGACACCACGAGATGAGGCGACTCGGGCGCGCCTGGCGGCCATGCTCCGTACCGCGCGTCAAACCGCCGGCCTCTCCATCCGGCGCACCGCCGAGCGGGCGGGCATCCACCACGCCGGCCTGGCGCGCATCGAACTCGGCGAGCAGCACCCGACCGCCGAGACCCTGCTGCGTCTCGCCCAAGTACTGGAGTTGGACGAGGCCGATGTCTTCGCCCTGGCCGGCTACCGCCTGCCGGAGCGGCTGCCGTCGTTTCCGGCCTACCTGCGCACCAAGTACTGCATGCCGCCCGAGGCCGAGCGCGACCTGAACGCCTACTTCACCACGCTGGCCGAGCGCTACCGCATCGAGCCCCAAGACCAGCGCCCCGACGAGGCCGCTCCGACGGCCAACCATTCTTCGTAAATCAACCACCGTGAAAGGAGGTCAACCATGACTACAAACACCAACACACCGAGCGGACTGCTCGGCTCACTGCGCGCTCTGAACCCTGGACGGGCACTGGAACCGCATGAAGCGCTCGGCGTCGCCGAACGCCAAGCGCTCAAACTGCTCGCCATCCTCGACCAGCACCAGCCGGCCGTCGATGTCGCCGCCATCGCCGATCTGCCACGCATCGAGGTCCGCGTCGAGCCCAAGCTGCCGGTCTCTGGCTTCAGTCAATGGAGCCGCGGCCGCTGGCTCATCGGCGTCAACCAAGAGGACGCACCAGTCCGTCGCCGCTTCACGCTGGCCCACGAGTTCAAGCACGTACTCGACCATCCCTACATCGACTCGCTCTATCCGGACCGCCGCGGCCGGCCATCCGAGTCCCGCGCCGAGGCGGTCTGCGACTACTTCGCCGCCTGCCTGCTCATGCCGCGGCCGTGGATCAAGCAGGCCTACACCGGTGGCGTGCAGGATCAACGGGCGCTCGCCGAGCTCTTCGGCGTCTCCGAGGCCGCCATGGCGCTGCGGCTGCGCCAGCTCGGCATCACGATCGAGCGTCCGCGTTGGCAGGTCTTGGGCGACGGTGGCCAGAGCGGCGTCAGCCGCTACTTCCGCCGCAGCGTCCCGGTCGTCTCCACCGAGCGCGTTAGAGTCGGCGGTCCGCTACTGGTCGGCGGGACGAGCTAGGAGCCGCGATGAACACGAGCACCATCGTTCCCGCCGAGAACACCGCCAGCGTCGGACCTCGGGCGGTGATCTACCTGCGCGTCTCGACCAGCGCGCAGGCCGACACCGACTACACCAGTGAGGGCTACTCGATCCCCGCCCAGCGCGAGGCATGCCGGCGCGCCGCCGAAGGACTCGGCGCCCAGGTCGTCGAGGAGTACGTCGACCGCGGCGAGAGCGCCCGCTCGGCCGACCGGCCATCGTTGCTGTCCATGCTGGCGCGGCTGCGCGACGCGCGCGACGTCGACTACGTCATCGTCCACAAGGTCGACCGGTTGGCTCGTAATCGGGCGGACGACATCGAGATCGCGCTGGCGATCCGCAACGCCGGCGCCCAGCTGGTATCTGCCAGCGAGAACATCGACCAGACACCCTCGGGCACGCTGCTGCACGGCATCATGGCCACCATCGCCGAGTTCTACTCACAGAACCTGGCGGCAGAGGTCAGGAAAGGCCTGCTCCAGAAGGTACGCCTCGGCGGCACGCCCACCCGCGCGCCACTCGGCTACCTCAACGTCACCGACCGTGTCGACGGCAAGGAGATCCGCACCGTCGTCGTCGATCCGGAGCGGGCGCCGCATGTCGTGCGCATGTTCGAGGCCTACGCCACCGGCGAGTACCTCATCCGGGAACTCGCTGAAGAGCTAACCGAGCAGGGACTACGGACCCGGCCCACACCGAAGCGGCCGAACGGCACCGGCGTCACCACCTCGATGGTCGAGCGCATGCTCGCCAACCCGTACTACATGGGTGTCGTCGTCTTCGAGGGCGTGTCCTACCCAGGCCGCCATGAACCGCTCATCTCCGAGGAACTGTTCGGGCAGGTCCAAGCGCTCAAGGAATCCCGCCGGCTCTCCAAGGAGAAGCCGTACCAGCACCCGCACTACCTCAAAGGCAGCATCTACTGCGGCTGCTGCGGCGATCGGCTCGGCGTCACCAAGGTCAAGAACCGGCACGGCCAGACCTACCCGTACTTCTACTGCCTCGGCCGGCAGAAGAAGCGGGCCCGCTGCCTGCAGCCATACGTCTCCATGGATCTCATCGAGGAGAAGGTCGAAGAGCTGTGGCGCTCGGTGAAGCTACCGCCGACGGTCCGACAGGCGCTGCGTCGGCAGGTGCTCGCCCTCGCCGAGCGGGCGCAGATCGAGCAAGTCAACGAGACCGAGCGGCTGACCGCGCGACTGGCGGACCTCGACGCCGAGCGCGAGAAGCTGCTGCGGGCGCACTACGCCGATGCGGTGCCGCTGGATCTGCTCAAGAGCGAGCAGGCACGCATCGCCCGCGAGACCCAAGCACTCCAGGCGAACTTGACCCGCGCGACCGCCGAGCTGGGGGCCGTCGAACGGGGCCTCGACACGGCACTCGACCTCGTGGCCGACTGCCACCAGCTCTATCTGGCGGCTGAGCCGCACATCCGACGCCAGCTCAACCAGGCCGTCTTCGAGCGGATCTTCGTCGAGGACGACGAGATCCAAAGCGCACGCCTCAGCGCGCCATTCGGTGAGCTACTGGAGCTGGCCGATCGGGCCGACGTCCGCGAAGAGGAGTGGGGTTGTGAGCGCCAGCTGCGGCGCTATCTGCGCACCGATCCGATGCCGAAACGCACGCAGAGCGAGGTCGAGCGGGCGATAGCTCGCATCCTCGAAGAAAACGAAAGAACCCCGGTCGCGATCAATCGCGGCCAGGGTTCGAACGTCACACTTCTGGCGGAGAGGGAGGGATTTGAACCCTCGAGGCGGGGTTGCCGCCTACACGATTTCCAGTCGTGCTCCTTAGACCGCTCGGACACCTCTCCGGAAGCCGGAACTGTAATACACCGGCACCGGTTGGCGCGTGGTGGGAGGCGCGAATACCCTTGCGCCCACCTGCCGGGCCCTGACGGGAACCGCCCCACCGACATCGGAGACGCCATGCCCTCGCCCCGCGCACTGATCGCCACGGCGACGCTCGCCGCGACCCTCACCGCCGGCACCCCCCTCGCCAGCGCGGCCCCCGTCGCGCAGAGCCACGCGCGCGCCCCGCGCCCCGCCGAGCGCGCCGCCATCGCCAAGGTCTCGCTGGCCACGATCCCCCAGGCCGAACGCGCCCGTTTCCGGGTGATCGGCATCCGCGTCTCGACGCTCAGCCGCTGGTGGGCCAAGTCGGTCGTCACCCCGCGGCCGAAGTTCCGCACGCGGTACGAGGGCGCCTACCTGATTCTGGTGCGGTCGGCGGCGTCGAACCAGTGGACCGTGCTCGACATCGGCACCTCGGGCGTCGGGTGTCTGATCGCCCCGTTCCGGGTGCTGGTCGACCTGGGCGTCGGCGGCGAATGCGCCCCGAGGGAGCGTCTGTAGCTGGTACCCTCCCGCGCGGAGGGATGGCAGAGCGGTCGAATGCGGCGGTCTCGAAAACCGTTTCGGGGTTTAGGCTCCGACGGGGGTTCAAATCCCCCTCCCTCCGCCAGCGGCGCCCCGGCTGAGGCCGGGGCCGTGCCGTTTCTGACGCGCGCCGTGTGGCAGCGCACCGACACGAGTCATGAGCCGCCGATACCGGTTCGTCTGTGCCGTCTACACCGGGTTCGTCGACACGACTCCCGGGATCGTCGGCCTTCGGCGACCCATTTGGCGGCATGTGGATGGACCTATCCCATGAGGGTCACGGCCTCCCGTCGATCCCTCATGAGATCACGTCGGTGAATCGGTTCGTGGTGAGCGGCACGGTTGCGCACCAGCGCCAGGTCGGCCAGGCAGCGCTCCATCTGACGCCGACGTTCCCGTAGGTCAGGATGACCGCCCGCGAACGCGCGGTGGGGTGCCGGCACCCACAAGCTTGCGTGGTACCGCCGTGAGGCCAGGTAGCGCCAGAAACCGAAATTCAGCTCGGCAGTCACCTTCCCGTGAACCAGCGGATCGCGACCGGACCGTATCGCTCGCGTGCATGCGCTCGCGATGTCGGCTCGCCCTCGACGATCCAGCGGCGCGCGGCTCAACCATGAGGAGGGGTCCTTGGCGGTCGCCCACACGGTCAACTCCCGGTCCATGGCGTTGCGCACGATCACCTCGACCACGACCGCGGTCCGGATGACCGCACCGGAGGCCTCCGAGTTCCACTCGTACAACCGAAGCGCGCGCCCAAGGTCCCCGTCACAACCGGAGAGATACGAGCTCAGCCGCTCCATCGTCAGTGGATCCCGCTGACCCGAGGATCCCATGAACGACCCACATGGGCCGTCTCATTTGACCTTTCGTCGGCCCCTCGTGGTGTCTCTCCCGAAGACCCCGGAACGATCCCTGACTTCGGTCATATCGCCGGGGTTACGTCTTTGCGGATACCGACGCCGCGGTCAGCGCTCGACCGGAGGCTGTGAGTACTCCTCGTCGGTGACGTGGCGGCCCCAGTCGGCGACGCTGCCGGTCTCATCGGCCTCGTGCATCGCCAGGTGGGTCATAAAGCGGTCGGGCGCCGCGCCGTGCCAGTGGTTCTCGTCGGGCTCGAAGAACACCCGATCGCCCTGGCGCAACACCTCGATCGGACCGCCCTCGCGCTGGCAGAGGCCCACACCCTCCATGATCCAGATCGTCTGCCCGCGCGGATGGGTGTGCCACGCGGTGCGCGCGCCCGGGGTGAAGCGCACGAGCGCCGCCCTCATGCGCCAGTCGCCCACCTGCGAGGCGACCACGTCGGTGTAGACATCGCCGGTGAACCACTCGGCCCTGCCGCGACCGCTCGGGTTGACGTTCCTGGTGATCTGCACGATCGGACTCCCCCACGCCGATGGACATACGCGCCACTGTCGGCAGCCTATCGGCACGCCGCGAACGCCCGCCGGTGCTCCGCGCGCGCCGGCGGGCCGTCCGAGCCGCCCTCAGCCGGCGTCGATCAACCGCCGCGTGGCGGGGGCGACGTCCTCCCCCAACCGGCGAATGAAATCGAGGGACTTCTCCTCGGGCACGTCCACGATCAGCGTGTCGAAACGGTGCTCAACCGCCAGGCGCGCCATCCATTCGGCCCACCCGGCGGGCGATCCGTCGAGCCCGACGTTCAGCACCCGGCGCACCGCCCGCGGATCGCGCCCGGCCCGCGTGGCCGCCTCGTCGATCGCCCGATGGGCCGCGGCGATGTTCTCCACGCCCAGATGGCTGAGGCTCGGCAGCCATCCGTCGGCCAGCCGCCCGGTCAGACGCAGCATGCGCGGCCTGTACCCGCCGACCCACAGCTCGATCGGATGGGCGGGCAGCGGCCCGGGCTTCACCCCATCGAGCCGGTAGTGATCGCCACGGAAACGCAGCGAGCGTTCCCCCGCAAACCAGCCACGCAGGATCCCGATCGCCTCGGTCAACGCCTCCACCGACTCACCCGGGGTGCGCCGCGGACCACCGATCGCCGCGATCGCATCCCAGAAGGCCCCGGCGCCCAGCCCGAGTTCCACCCGCCCACCGCTCAGCAGATCGAGCGACGCGGCCGCGTTGGCCAACAGGGCCGGCGGGCGCAGAGGCAGGCAGGCGACATCCGGCACC
>DAOKZM010000055.1:11159-11765 GCA_035325665.1 Thermomicrobiales bacterium
CTCGTACAGAGGCCGGCGATCATGCGCCGCAGCTTCTGGTTGCTCGGGTCGGAATGGTAGCGCTCGTGCCAGTGCAGCTTCACGTCGGAACGCGGCAGCTCGATCGGCACCGGCACCAGCCGGATCCGTTCGGTGCGCGCCGCCACGTACGACAGCAGCGTCCACGTGTCGAGATGGCGCCGCTGGTAGGGGTGATCCTGAATGCCGACCAGATCGAGCCCCGCTCGGTCGGCCGCCACGCATTGGGCGACCGTGCCCTCGTGATCCTCGGCCCCCGGAACCACGAAAATCCCCACCCTCAACCCCGTCATGGCGCGCGTCCTCCACCGTCCGATGTGACCCCGCGCCCGCCCGACCGGCGACCGCGGACGCCCGCGTATCCCGACCATCCTGTCCCACGTCGACGCCGCACGCCCGCCGCGCGAATGCGCGCCGCGCCGATGAGCGGGACCCACGTGAGCGCCGTGATGGCTTGACCGAACCCGGCCGGTACCCATAGGCCTGTCGTACACGGCGGACCCGACGCCGACGAGAGGGGGACCGATCGATGGGAATCGGATCGCACACAACCGTCATCGCCGCCGCGATCGCGGCGGCCGCCACCGT
>DAOKZM010000056.1:0-1764 GCA_035325665.1 Thermomicrobiales bacterium
CGATTCACCGACGTGCTGCTTTCGATTCCGCAGATCCTGCTCTTGATCGCCGCGGCGGCGCTCTTCAGGCCGAGCCTGAAGACGACGGTCATCGTCATCGGAGTCACGTCGTGGCCCGGCGCTGCCCGGCTGATCCGCGGGCAATTTCTGGCGTTGCGCGACCAGGAGTACGTCACCGCGGCGCGAACGATCGGCGCGCCGGCCGGGCGAATCATCATGCGGCACCTGATGCCGAACGCGATGGCGATCATCATCGTCGAGACGACGCTCTGGCTGTCCTACGCGATCCTGCTGGAGGCGAGCCTGTCGTACCTCGGCCTGGGGGTGCAGATTCCGACGCCATCGTGGGGCAACATGTTGCAGGACGGCCAGCGCGAGCTCCTCAACGGCGCCTGGTGGCTGACGTTCTTCCCCGGCCTGGCGATCTTCCTGACCGCGCTGGCGTTCAACCTCGTCGGCGACGGGTTGCGCGACGCGTTCGACCCCCGGCAGCGACGGCGTTAGCCCGCCGTGGGCTTGCGCCCGGAAGCCATCTCGGCCATACTGCCGACCCCGGAGGACCGTTCGTCGTAATCCGGGGGAGCTTCATGTCCATCACGCAGGCCGCAGGCAACATCCGCACCCAGCAGTTCGGTGTTGACCAGCAGGAATACGAGCAGCGACTGGCGGCGGTACGCCAGCATCTGACCGATCGCGAGCTCGACGCGATCGTCCTGTTCTACTCACCGCGCATCGAGTACCTGACCGGCTTCACGCACGTCTCGACCGAGCGGCCGATGGCGCTGGTCGTCCCGCTCGACGGTGACCTCGGGGTGCTGATCCCGCAGCTCGAGCAGGAGCACGTGCGGAAGTCTCCGCTGATCAGCCACGTCAAGGCCTACCCGGAGTACCCGACCGGCGGGACGAAGCATCCGATGCTCCACTTCGCCGACCTGCTCAACGAGATGGGACTCGACGGCAAGCGCCTCGGCGTCGACCGCGACGGCTACGCCGATGTCAACGGCTATACCGGACCGAGCGTCTCGCAGGTCATGGAGACCACTGTCGTCGAGGCGCCGGAGGTCGTCGAAAAGCCGCGCCAGGTCAAGTCCTCCGCCGAAGTAGCGCTCGTGCGTGAGAGCGCCGTCTGGGGCAACCTCGCCCATCGACTCCTGCAGGACTACATGGTCGTCGGCCGCACCGAGATCGAAACCAGCCTGATGGCGACCGCCGAGGCGACCCAGATCATGCTCAAGACGCTCGGCCGCGCCTACGCCAGCCACGGCCGCGGCATCCGCAACGTGCCGGTTTCGGCCTCGTTCATCGCCGGCTCGAACACCGCGCTGCCGCACGGGCTGCGCTCCGAGAAGGGGCTGATGCCCGGCGACGCGATCATCACCGGGGCGGTGGCCAACGTCGGCGGCTACAAGAGCGAGCTGGAACGGACGATGGTCGTCGGCGAGCCGACTCCGGAGTTCCGCACGTACTTCGATGCCATGATTGCGGCCCAGGACGCGGCCTTCACGGCGTTTCGCCCGGGACGCACCTGCGCCGAGGTCGAGGCGGATGTCGTCCGCGCGATCGAGGAGCTGGGAATGAAGCAGCACCAGCGCCACCACACCGGACACGGGATCGGGCTGGAGGGGCACGAGCAGCCATTCTGCGATCTCGGCGACGACACCGTGGTAGAGCCCGGGATGGTCTTTTCGGTCGAGCCGGGACTCTACGTGCCGGGTGTGGCAGGATTCCGCCATTCGGACACGATCGTCATTACCGCCGACGGGT
>DAOKZM010000056.1:1774-7057 GCA_035325665.1 Thermomicrobiales bacterium
GACCTCGATAGCCTGATCGTGCCATCCTGATTGGCGCAGCGACCAGGTAGCCGGAAGAGCCGTATACACAGGTAACGCCTGAGGGAGGCGTAACCTGTTGGGTTCCGGCAGGTGGCGAGGAGTGAGGAGAAAGCATGATTCCCAAGAATGAGCAAGAGCGACAGGAACTGATCGTCCGGCAGTTCCGCAAGTTCGAAGCGTATTTCGCCGAGCAAGGCGTCAGCCGGCGGCAACTGCTGCGGATGATCGCGACCGGCGGCGCAGCTGCCACGGTCCTGCCGATCCTCGTCGCTTGCGGCGAGGCCGGCGAGGACGAGGTCGACGAGGCCACGCAGCGGTCGGGCGGGACGACCCCTCCGGCCGGCGGCGAGACGCCGGCCGCCGGTGAGACCCCGGCCACCGGCGAGCAGCCATCGGGAGAGGCAAAGCAGGGCGGGACCGTGCTGCTCGGCACCCTTGGTGAGGCACAATCGATCAACCCGACCCTGACCAACGAAGCCGAAGGCACCTGGCGCAGCAAGATGCTCTACGACGAGTTCGTCGAGCTCGACCCCGAGACCGTGACGCCGCGGCCGAACCTCGCCAAGGAATGGCAGATCTCGACGGACGGACTGGAATACACGTTCACCCTGCAGGACAACATCAAGTTCAGCGACGGCGAGCCGCTGACCACGGCGGACATCGAGTTCTCCCTGCTGGCGATCCTGGCCCCCGAGTCGGCGAGCACCTATCTGCCGCGGTTCACCAGCATCAAAGGCGCGACGGCGTTCAACGAAGGGACGGCCGACGCGGTCGAAGGCATCGAGGTGATCGACGACAAGACGATCAAGCTCGTCCTCGACGAGCCGAACGCTGCGTTCATCACCAACCTGCGGTTCCTGCGGCCGCTGCCGAAGCACCTGCTGGAGGGGAAGAACGTCAAGGACGACCCGTTCTTCCAGGCGCCGGTCGGAGCCGGACCGTTCAAGTTCGTTTCGTGGCAGACCGGCCAGGACTTCGTCGCCGAGCGCAACCCGCACTACTGGCAGGAGGGACTGCCGTACCTCGACGGGTTCACGCACCGCGTCATCGCCGACGCCCAGTCGCTGGTCGTCGCGCTGGAGACCGGCGAGATCGATTCGTCGCCGTACGCGCTGCCGACGCAGGCTGAAACGCTCCGGGCCAAGGAGAATTTGGATGTCCAGACGCGTCCGTTCGTCGTCGACGACGGTTGGGCATTCGGCGCGAAGACCAACGAGGCGCTGGCCGACAAGCGTGTCCGGCAGGCCATCGTCATGGCCATCGACATCGAGACCTATGCCAACGACTTCCTGCTCGGCCTCGGTAAGCCGGCCCTCGGCCCGGTCGCGCCGTCCAACTGGGCACACGATCCCAACCTGACGCCGCTGGGCTACGATCCGGAGAAGGCCAAGGCGCTCCTTGAGGAGGCCGGCGTGTCCGACCTGACGGTTCGCCTGACGACCAACGCAGGGAACGTCTTCCGCGAGGACTGGGTGACCTTCACGCAGGACGCCCTCTCGCAGATCGGCGTCAGCGTCCAGCCGGATGTGAAGGAGTGGACGCAGGTTACTCAGGAGGGCATCGACGGCAGCTTCGAGATGATCTGCCCGGTGTGGACCAGCGCGATCGTCGATCCGGACGAGCTCTACCTCGGCCTCCACACGGGCCAGTCGCGCAACGTCTACGGCTACTCGAACCCGGAGGTCGACGAGCTACTCGAGCAGGGTCGCCAGGAGACGGACCTCGAGAAGCGCAAGGAGATCTACAGCCAGGTCCAGCAGATGCTGATTGACGACGCGCCGATCTGGTGGGCATGGCACCGTCCGTTCATCGACGTCGTCAAGAAGGAGTTCGCAGGCTACCAGAGCAGCGTTCTCGGCTTCTACCAGGAGCTCGAGAGCTGGTATCGCACGTCCTGAGCGACGGATACCACCTGACCACCTGGCAACGTCCCGCTTAATCCGGCGCCCGGCCTCGTTCCCGGGCGCCGGAGCGAGCGGACGACTAAGCAGCCGGCGTCGGACCGATCCACGAACGAGGAGCCGAGAGCGACATGACGGCACAGGCGAGGAACTACATCCTGCGGCGGGTGATCATGCTCATCCCGCTCACGCTCGGGCTGAGCATCGTCATCTTCGCGCTCATCCACCTGTCCCCTGGGGACCCTGCCCTGGCGTTCGTCTCGGAGCAAAACGCCGACCCACGCGTCGTCGAGCAGATCCGCGAGGATCTCGGACTGAATGATTCCCTTCCAGTCCAGTACTGGAGATGGCTCTCCAAGGTCGCGACGCTCGACTTCGGCGTCGCCTACACGTTCAACCGGACGCCGGTTATCGACCTGGTCGGACAGCGTGCCTGGGGCACGATCCAGCTCCAGATCATGTCGCTGGTCCTGTCGCTCGTCATCGCAATCCCGATCGGCATCATCTCAGCCAAGCGCCAGTACTCAGCGATCGACAACGCGGCGACCGTCGGGTCGTTCCTCGGGCTGGCGATCCCGAACTTCTGGTTCGCGCTCATGCTGCAGCTGCTTCTGGCCGTCCAGCTAGGATGGTTACCCTCATCGACAGCCGGCCAGGACGTGCGGTGGCCCGATCGGGGTCTCTACTACATCATGCCGGTCCTCGTCCTATCGCTCTCACTCGTTGCGACGTTCGTCCGCTTCATGCGCTCCAGCTTCCTTGAGGTGATTCGACAGGACTACATCACGATGGCGCGCGCCAAGGGTCTCGACGAACGGACGATCACCTACCGGCATGCGCTGAAGAACGCCATCATCCCGATGATTACGATCATCGGCCTACAACTCCCGCGCCTGCTCAGTGGCTCGGTCATCGTTGAGACGATCTTCGCTTGGCCCGGCCTCGGTGAGCTCGGCTATCGATCGATCCTCAGCCGGGATTACCCGGTCATTCTCGCGCTCACCTTGCTCACGGGTGTCTTCATTCTGGTGGTCAACATCATCGTCGACGTGATCTACGTCCTCATCGACCCCCGAATCGCTTTCGAGTGATCCAGACCCACGCCGCCGCGAGCGGTGGCGGGCCGAGGAGACCGAATGTCTGATGCAGCACTTCTTCGCGACGCCGACGATCTGCACCGGCTCACCCGCAAGCCGGAGTCGCAGTGGCAGATCGTCTGGCGAAACTTCAAGCGCAACCGGCTAGCGATCGTCGGCGGCGTCGTTGTCGTGCTGCTCTACCTGATCGCGATCTTCGCGCCGTTCCTGCCGATCCAGGATTACGCTCAGCTCAACTCCGGCCAGCGGCTGCAACCACCGGGGGCGGAGCACTGGATGGGCACCGACCGTCAGACGCGAGACGTCTTCGCTCGCCTGATCGTCGCCTCACGTATCTCGCTCGCAGTCGGCTTCGTCTCGGTTGCGATCATCATGGTCCTCGGCGTCGTCCTGGGAGCCGTCGCGGGCTACTTTGGCGGATTCGTCGATAACCTGGTCATGCGCGTTACCGACGTCTTCCTCGCTATCCCGCAGCTGTTCCTGTTGCTCGCCGCGGCCGCGCTGTTCACGCCCAGTCTGAGAACGACGATGCTCGTCATCGGCTTCACCTCGTGGATGGGCACCGCGCGCCTGGTGCGTGGCGAGTTTCTGCGCGTCAAGGCGCAGGAGTTCGTCCACGCAGCGCGGTCCATCGGCGCGTCGAACGTGCGGATCATGGTGCGGCACCTGCTGCCGAACACGCTGGCGGTCATCATCGTCCAGGCGACGCTCTGGCTCTCGTTCGCGATCCTGCTGGAGTCGTCGCTGTCGTTCCTCGGTCTCGGCGCCCAGCCGCCGGAGCCATCCTGGGGCGGCATGCTGGCCGACGGCCGGCGCGACATGCGCGAGGCGTGGTGGATGACGACCTTTCCGGGCCTGGCGATCTTCATCACGGTGCTGGCGTTCAATCTGCTCGGCGACGGGTTGCGCGACGCGTTCGACCCCCGGCAACGACGGCGGTAGAGAGCGTCGGGACGTGGGACGTGAAGAGGGGCGGCTGGCGCCACCCCTCTCGCATTGTTGCGGCTGAACCGCCGGCTTATCCGATGGCCGGGACGCCGGAGGCCGCGATCTTGTCGTTGAGATCCTTCGTCACCTCGTCGACGACCTTCGCCAGCGCGGCGAGGTTCTCGTCGGCTTGGGCGGCCAGGACCTCGTAGACGTCGTATGTTTGCTGCGGCGGGCGGGAGTCGCCGTAGGCGACGGTGCCCTGCAGCGAGGCCAGCTTCGAGTTCACCTTCGGCGGGAAGTTGAACGAGTCGGCTGCGCCCTTCGAGCGCGACTCGACCAGCTCGCCCTCGGCCGCCAGCAGCCGCTCGCTGGCCTGCTCCAGCGCCGGGACGAGGTCATCCTTGCCGGCGTCCTTCAGCCGGGTCGTCCAGGCGCTGATCTGCTCGCGCAGCTTGCGGCTGGCCAGGACAGCGTCGTGAACCGCTCCGAGCTTGTCGCGAATCTGGAGCAGTAGGTCGCGCTGGGCGACGAGGTCGTCGTCACTGGCGCTCACACGCGGGTCGCGCTGCACGTCGAACGGCTGACGATACTCCTTGCCGCCAGCCTCCAGCCGCGCCTCGTAGCTGCCAGGCGCGACGACCGGGCCGATCGTGCTGCCGCCCCAGTAGAGCGACAACGCCGCGCCCTCGATCTTCGTCGCGTCCGGGTAGCGCATGTTCCAGACGAAGCGGTGCAGCCCCGGCTCGGCCTTCAGCCGCATGTCGGCTGGCTGCTTGGACTGGTCGTCCTCCAGCGAGAAGCGACGGATCAGCTCGCCGTCCGCAGTCCAGAAGCTGAGCGCGACGTCCTCGGCTGGCTTGTCGCCCGCGAGGGCGTAGTAGACCGAGACGCCGACGGCCGGGTTCTCGCCCGCGTTCAGCAGCTCGAAGCGGGTGCCGCCATCCTCGGCGGCGCGAACGATACCCATCGCCTGGCTGCCGCCGGTGTTGAGGTAGGCCTTGTAGCCGACGGTGTTCGAGCGGCCCCAGGAGTGAGGCGGCTGGACGCGGTAGGTCGTGGCGATCGGGAAGAGCGTCGCCGCGTCAGCGGACGACCGCCCCCGCCACTCGCGGATCGGGGCCAGATCGTCCAGCACCCAGAACGAGCGGCCGTGGGTGCCGATGACGAGGTCGTCGCCGTGGACGATCAGGTCGTGGATCGGGACGACCGGCAGCGCGCGCCGGCCACCCTTCGAGACGCCGCCGGAGAGCCGCTGCCAGCTGTCGCCGGAATCCCACGAGGCGTAGAGGCCGGTCTCGGTGCCGGCATAGAGCAGGCCTTTCACGGCGGGATCC
>DAOKZM010000056.1:7067-11721 GCA_035325665.1 Thermomicrobiales bacterium
TCACGCGGGTGAAGTCGCCGTCCGGGATGCCGCTGGTGATCATTTGCCAGGTCGCGCCGTAGTCGGTTGTGCGCAGCAGGTAGGGGCGGAAGTCGTCCTGCTTGTAGCAGGTCGCCGCGACCCAGGCCGTAGCCGGGTCGTGCGGCGAGGCGTCGATGATGCTGATCAGCGACCAGTCGGGCAGCTCGCTCGGGGTCACGTCGGTCCAGCTCTGGCCGCCATCGCGGGAAACATTGATCCGGCCGTCGTCCGAGCCTGCCCAGAGGACCCCCGCCTGGACCGGGGACTCGGCGAAGGCGAAGATCGTCCCGTAGTACTCGGTGCTGACGTTGTCTTTAGTGATCGGACCGCCGGACGGGCCGAGCGTCTCGGGGTCGCCGCGGGTCAGGTCCGGACTGATCGGCACGAACCGCTGGCCGCCATTGGTCGAGCGGAAGACGTGGTTGCCGGTGACGTAGAGCACCTCGGGGTCGTGCGGCGAGAGCACGATCGGGAAGGTCCACTGGAAACGGTACTTCATCGACTCGGCGCCGTAGCCGATCGGGTCCTCCGGCCAGACGGTGATGTCCACCTCCTGGCGCGCGCCGTGGTCGTAGCGCGTCATCCGCGTGGCGTAGCTTCCGGCGTAGATGATGTCGGGATCGTCCGGGCGCACGGCGATGTAGCCCGACTCGCCGCCGCCGACCGGCCAGGTGTCGTCCTCGGTGATCGCGCCGCGGTCGGAGTAGCTCGGAATGGTGATCGTCGTGTTGTCCTGCTGGGCGCCATAGATCCGATAGGGGAACTGGGTGTCGGTCGTCACGTGGTAGAGCTGGGCGGTTGGCTGGTTGTAGAGGCTCGACCAGGTCACGCCGCCGTCGAACGAGACGCAGGCGCCGCCGTCGTTGGCCTCGATCATCCGCTTCGGGTTGGCCGGGTCGATCCAGAGGTCATGATTGTCGCCGTGCGGCGTCGGGATCTGGAAGAAGCTCTTGCCGGCGTCGATCGACTTCCACATGCCGAGGTTGAGGACGTAGACCGTGTCGGGATCGACCGGGTCGGCGAAGATGTGCATGTAGTACCAGGGGCGCTGCCGCAGTTCGGGGTTGTCACTGACGCGGGTCCAGGTGTCGCCGCCGTTGTCGGAGCGAAAGAGGCCGCCCTCCTTCGACTCGACGATGGCCCAGACGCGCTGCGGCTGGGCCGGCGAGACGGCGACGCCGATGCGGCCCTTGAGTCCCTGCGGCAGGCCGGGATTATCGGTCAGCTCCACCCAGCTGTCGCCGTCGTCGGTGGATTTGAAGATGCCGCTGCCAGGCCCGCCCGAGACGAGCGACCAGGGCGAGCGCTGGGCCTCCCACATCGCGGCGTACAGCGTGCGCGGGTTCGTCGCATCCATCGACAGGTCGCAGGCGCCGGTGCGCTCGTCGCGGTAGAGCACCTTCTCCCAGGTCGCGCCGCCGTCGGCGCTACGGTAGACGCCGCGGTCCTCGTGCGGGCCGAAGGCGTGGCCGAAGGCGGCGACGTAGACCAGGTCAGGGTTGTTCGGGTGGACGCGGACGCGGGCGATGTGGCGGGTGGTCTCCAGCCCGAGGCGCCGCCAGCTCTCGCCCGCGTCATCCGAGCGGTAGACGCCGTCGCCGTGGGAGACATTGCCGCGGATGCACGACTCGCCCATGCCGGCGTAGATGACGTTCGGCGCTGAATCGGCGACGGCGACCGCGCCAACCGAAGCGGTCCGGAAGTAGCCGTCGGACACGTTCAGCCAGGACGCGCCGCCGTCCTCGGTCTTCCAGACGCCGCCTGAGCAGGCGCCAAAGTAGTAGGTCATCGGCTGACTGGTGTGGCCGGCGACGGCGACGCTGCGCCCGCCGCGGAATGGACCGGCCTGCCGCCAGTGCAACCCTTCGACGAGCTCGCGCACATCGATCATGAACTCGCTCCTCCCTCATCCTCGCCCCGCTGGGCGACCTGATGGTAGCCTTGGCCACTGGCACGGTCAACCGAGGTCTCGAACTTCTCACTGCCGACTGCCGGCAACGGCGGCTGGTGTCTTCACACAATCCGTGCTACCTTGGTGTGGCTCCGGCACGATTGACAAGTGCATCGAGAACAGAGGAGGTAGGGCGATGCTCGGTCGTACTCGGCTCAGTCGTCGGTCGTTCATGCAGCGCTCGGCTGCCGTCGCCGCCGGAGCGGCGATGGCGGGCTGGTCGGGGTCACGCGCTGGGAGGGTGGCGTTGGCCGGGTCCGTCTGGAACCCGGTCTACGAGGATATCCAGGAGGCGACGATCGTCGAGCTACAGGCGATGATGACGGACGGCTCGCTCGACGCACAACACCTGACCGGCATGTACCTTGCGCGGATCGCCCAGCTCGACCAGGATGGCCCGCGGCTCAACTCGGTGCTGATGACCAACCCGGACGCGCTTAACATCGCGATCGACCTCGACCGCGAGCGGGCTGCGGGGACCGTCCGCGGCCCACTGCACGGTATCCCGATCCTGCTGAAGGACAACATCGACACCGCCGACGCGATGCCGAACACAGGCGGCTCGATCGCGCTGGCCAACAACTACCGGACGCAGGACGCGACGATCGCGGCGCGGCTCCGTGAGGCCGGCGCGATCGTCTTGGGCAAGACGAACCTCAGCGAGTGGGCGAACTTCCGCTCGACGCAGTCATCCAGTGGCTGGAGCGGCGTCGGGCGGCAGACGAAGAATCCCTACGTGCTGACGCATAACCCGTGCGGGTCGAGCTCCGGCTCGGGCGCGGCGGCATCGGCCAACTTCGCCGCCGCGGCGATCGGGACCGAGACGGACGGCTCGATCGTCTGCCCGGCCAACGCGAACGGGATCGTCGGCATCAAGCCGACCGTCGGGCTCACCAGCCGGGCTGGCGTCATCCCGATCGCGCACTCGCAGGATACGGTCGGCCCGCTGGCGCGGACAGTCGCCGATGCCGCGGCGGTGCTGAGCGCGATCGCTGGCCCCGACCCGCGCGATCCGATGACGGCCGCCAGCGCCGGGCAGGTCAAGCCGGACTACACGACGTTCCTCGACCCCGACGCGCTCGCCGGCGCGCGGATCGGCGTCCCGCGGACCGGCGGGATGTGGGGTTACAGCCCCGAGGCCGACGGGATCGTCGAGGCGGCAATCGACGCGATGCGCGACCTGGGCGCGACGATCGTCGATCCGGCCAATATCCCGACGGCCGAGCAGATCGGCGCCAGCAGCGCCGAGTTCACCGTGCTGCTCTACGAGTTCAAGGCTGATCTCAACGCGTACCTCTCGACGGTCGGACCGGACGTGCCGGTCCGCTCGCTGGCCGACCTGATCGACTTCAACGCTGCCAACTGGGAGGTCGAGATGCCCTACTTCGGGCAGGAGATCTTCGAGATGGCGGTCGACCTCGGCGGGTTGAACGACCCGACCTATCTGGCAGCGCTCGCCGAGAGCCACGCACTGTCCCGCTCGCAAGGACTCGACGCGGTGCTCGACCAGTACGACCTGGACGCGCTGGTCGCGCCGACCGGCAGCCCAGCCTGGCCGACCGACCTGTTGAACGGCGACCACTTCCTCGGCGCGAGCTCGTCGCCAGCGGCGATGGCCGGCTACCCGCTCGTCTCGGTCCCGGCAGGGGACTCGTTCGGGCTGCCGGTCAACATCACGTTCATGGGCCGCGCCTACAGCGAGCCGACGCTGATCGCGCTGGCGTATGCGTTCGAGCAGGGCACGCGGCGCCGCACGGCGCCGCGGATGCTGCCAGCGCTCGAACTGCCGTAATATCCGCGTGCACAGCAGGGCGCTGGCGGACGATACAGTCGGAGCATCGTCCGCCAGCGCTCTTTATGTCCGGCGTCGTCGAGACGCTGTGTCACACGGGCAGTACGGCCCGACATGGTGCGGAGTCGCAATGAGCTTTGGAATCACGAAGCACACGGCCGCGGACGTGACGATCGACGAGCTCGCCGCGGCGATGAACGCGGTCTACCAAGGGTACGTAATGCCGGTCCAGGTCGATGGCGGCTGGATGGCGAACCACGTCGCGAGCAACGACGTGCGGCTCGATGCGTCACCGGTCTGGCGCGACGGTGAGAACACGGTCGGGCTGGCGCTGGTCGGGATACGGGGCGAGCGGTCGTGGCTGGGCGGGTTCGGGATCACGCCGGAGTGGCGTGGGAAGCATCTGGCCGGCCCGCTGCTGGATGCGACGCTCGCCGCCGCGGCGGCAGCCGGCGCCCGGCGAATGCAACTCGAGGTCATCACGACGAACTCTCCGGCAATTCGTGTCTATGAGCGCGGCGGCTTCAGCGTCACCCGCGAGCTCGGCGTCTACCAACGTGCCGCGGCGGGCGAGACGGGCGAATTGCCGGCCGACGTCGCCCTCGTCGATCCGGCGGCAATCCTGACGAACCGTGAACGGCTCGGCGGGCGTCCACTGGCCTGGCAGCGGGAGTCCGGCATGAGGGCGCTCACTGCCGGTGTGGAAGCGCTGGCCAGCCCACCAGACGATCCCCGGGCCTACGTCGTCTGGCAGCCGGGGCCACGCGCCGCCCAGATCGTGGACGTCGGCGGGACGGACGCGGGCTCGATCGTGGCCGTCCTCGAAGCAACCGCCAGCGCCTATGCGGGCCGGCCCATGGCGCTGCTCAACGAGCCGCTCGATAGCCCGG
>DAOKZM010000057.1:0-11642 GCA_035325665.1 Thermomicrobiales bacterium
GCTCGCCGACGCGGCTGTGGACGTCGAAGACGTGGAAGTTGTGGTGTGGCCGGGCGCCGGCCGGCGCCTTGCCGAGCACCAGCTCGCGGGTACGGCCCTGCAGCTGCTTGCCGTAGCGGTCGAGGAGCGAGTCGTAGAGCTGGCGCACCTCGACGCTCGCCAGCAGGTCGTTGCCGATCCAGTATGCCTCGACCACGCGCTCGTCGAACGGGTCGGCGATGTTGTTGGCCCGGGCGATCAGCTTGAGGTAGGGCAGCGCGCCGGAGAAGCGGCGCAGCAACGGCGCCAGCCCGCCGTCCACCACTTGCTCAATGCCGTAGTCGAACAGGGTCGAGTTGTCGTCGCTGCCGCAGTAGCGCAGGCGGTTGGGCATGAATGCGTAGCGGATGAAGCGCATCGGCCCGCGAATGCTGGCGGCGCTCGCGGTCGTCAGAACCATGACCGTGCCCCGCCTCCGGGCGCGTCGTCGTCCTCGTCATCCATCGCCGCGTCCAGCTCGGCGTAGGCGGCGATGACCTCCTCGGCCTCGGCGGCATCCAGCCGCTGCAGCGCCAGTCCGGCGTGGTGGTAGACGTAGTCACCAGCGGCGACATCAGGGACGCTGATCAGCGACACCTGCTGCTCGGCGCCGTCCTCATCCACGATCCAGGCGACGTCGCCCTCGACGCGGGTCACGCGGGACGGGATCGCGCGGCACATCAGGCGCCCCCTTCGGTCGTGACGTCGATGCTGACCAGCTCCAGCTCCGGTGCGTCGTCGCCCGCGACGCCTGGCGAGCCGCAGGTGGGGCAGGTTCCGTCGGCGGCCCGGAAGAGCGCGCCGCAGCCGAAGCAAGCGTAGTCGAGCGCGAGCGGTTCGCACGCGACCCGCGCGCCGTCGGCGAGCGTGCCGGCGCCCAGCGCAGCGCAGAGCGTCTCGACGACTTCTGGCGTGACGTGCCCGCCTCCAGCGATGGCGAACGTCATCCGCTCGATCCGCGTCGCGCCCGACCGCTCGGCGGCGGCGATGGCGCGACTCAGCGCGTCGGAGACGAGGCCGACCTCGTGCATCATTCCCCCTTATCGATCGCGCCCCAGGTCGCTAATTCCCCGACGGCAGCTTCTACCAGCACATCCAGCGCCACCGCGACGTCCGGCGTGAGCTCGGCGCCTAGCGTCAGCGACGCCGGCTGGAGGCCAAGCAACACGACCTCGCGCGGCGGGCAGCCCATCATCCGCAAAGCCGACAGGATGTCCGAGACGCCGAGCTGGTGGACGCTCGATGATGTCGGCAGGCCGGCCAGATTGGCCCCGGCGACGCGGGCCAGGGTTCCGGGAGCGGGCTCAAGCTCGACCGCGTCGAGGATCAGCAACCTGCTCGCGCCGGCCGCGTAGCTCAGCAGCTCCAGCCCCAGCGTCCCGCCGTCGACGAGCGTGACGTCCGGCCCGACCCGCGCGTCGGCGGCCAGCCGGCCGACGGCCCGGACGCCGATTCCGTCATCGGAGAGCAGGATATTGCCGAGCCCAAGGACGACCGTCGCGCCGGCGTTCATCAGTCGTCCCCCTCGGCGGCCGTGTCGACCGCGGCCGGTTCAGCGGCCGCCGGCCGACGGCGCCAGAAGCGCAGCGATGGAGCGGGGCCGGCGTCGCAGGCTTCGTCCTCGGCCAGCTCGCGCTCGGACACGAACTTGTAGCCGCTGAAGATACTGCCGAGCGTCCCGTTGCGCTTCTCGGCCGAGACGAGCAGGGCGCTGTAGATGTGGTGGATGATGAAGCCGAAGAACGCGAACATCAGGAAGTAGTGCAGCAGCCGCAGGTTGCGTATTGAGATCCAGCCGGGAATCCAGCCGAACAGGGTCGTCCATGGCTCGACGCCGACGACCCAGGCGTAGAGCGCGAATCCGCTGACGATCTGGACGAGGAACAGCAGGTAGACCACGAGGTAGGTCATGCCGGCCAGCGGGTTGTGGCCGACCTCGTCCGGCGCGCGCCAGCGCAGGAAGAGGTAGTAGCGCAGCATCGCGCCGACCCCGCGCAGCCGGCACTGGCTGACCGGCACGAACGCCCGCCAGCGGGCGAAGCGGTTGCCAGCGAAGAACCAGTAGAACCGCGACAGCACCGACAGGGTGAAGACGAACGCGGTCACCTCGTGGATGAACCGCATCCAGCCCATCGTGAAGGCCGGATTGTCCACCTCGGTCAGGAACGGGTTGTGGATGTAGTAGCCGGTGAACGACAGGACGATGAACGACAGGAAGATCAGCCAGTGGATCAGCCGGACTGGAATCTGCCAGACGTAGACCCGTAGCAGCGGTGGCTCGCGCTCGACGACGACCGGCGCGCGGAAGCCATCGCGCCCGATCTCCCGCTCTGTTAGCGCTTCGTTCTGGACCGTCGGGGTGCTCGCCATCGGCGGCCTCCTAACGCACCTTGACCCGTAGCAGCTCGCGCCCGCGCGGGTCGACGACGTGAACGGCGCAGGCCAGGCAGGGGTCGAACGAGTGGATCGTCCGCAGCAGCTCCAGCGGCTGCTCGGGATTGGCGACCGGCGTGTTCAGGAGCGCTGCCTCGTAGGCCCCACGCTGGCCCGATGCGTCGCGCGGGCCGGCGTTCCACGTCGTCGGCACGACGGCCTGATAGTTCTTGATCTTCTTGTCCTCGATCTGGATCCAGTGGCCCAGCGCGCCGCGCGGGGCCTCGTGGGATCCGAATCCCATCGCCTCCTTCGGCCAGCTGCCCGGGTCCCAGCGGGCGTTCTCATGGATACGCAGCTCGCCGCGGCCGAGGTTGTCGGACAGAGCGTCGAGCCAGCCGTCGAGTTGCTCGACGACGACCTGGGTCTCGATCGCCCGGGCGGCGACGCGGCCGAGGGTCGAGAAGAGCGCTTCCGGCTCGGCGCCGAGGGCGCCGAGGGTGTCGTCCACCAGCGCGCGAACGCGCTCGTGGCCGGAGACGTAGGCGACGAGCATCCGCGCCAGCGGACCGACCTCCATCGGCCGGCCGTCGTAGCGCGGCGCCTTGAGCCACGAGTACTTCGCGTCGGTGTCGAGGAAGTCGTACGGCGGCTTTGGGCCGCTGTAGCGCGGGTTCGTCTGCCCGATGTAGGGGTGCAGTGCCGCGTCGTCGCCATCGTCGTACTCGTACCACGAGTGGGTCACGAACTCGGTGACGTTCTCCTGGGCAACCGGCCCGACAGCGCTGAGATCGCGGTCCACGATCACGCCGCGGGGCAGGAAGAAGCCGGCCGCATCATTGACGTTGCCGGCAGGGTAGTCTCCGTAGGCCAGGAAGTTTCCGAGTCCCTCGCCGATCGTGAACCAGTCGGGGTAGAAGCTGGCGACGGCGACGACGTCGGGCAGCTAGACCTGCTCGACGAACCGGCGGGCGGTCTTGATCAGCTCGCGGAGGAAGGCGATGCGCTCGAAGGTAATCGTCGCGTCCGGCTCGTTCGGGTCCATCGAGGTCGCCATGCCGCCGACGAGGTAGGTCTGCGGATGCGGGTTCTTGCCGCCGAGGACGGCCTGAATGCGGATGATGTCGCGCTGCCACTCGAGCGCCTCGATGTAGTGCGCGACGGCCATCAGGTTCGCCTCCGGCGGCAGTCGGTAGGCTGGGTGGCCCCAGTAGCCGCTGCTGAACAGGCTCAACTGGCCGCTGTCCACCAGCCCGCGGACGCGGTCCTGGATGCCCTTGAAGTATGTGGCGCTGGATTTCTCCCACGGGGAGATCGACTGCGCCAGCGTCGCCGTCGCGGCCGGATCCGCCTCCAGGGCGTTGGCGATGTCGACCCAGTCGAGCGCGTGCAGATGGTAGAAGTGGATGACGTGGTCCTGGACGACCTGCGACCCGGCGATCAGGCTGCGGACCAGCCGGGCGTTGTCGGGGATCGCAATGCCCAACGCGTTCTCGACGGCCCGCACCGAGGCCAGCGCGTGGACTGTCGTGCAGACGCCGCAGATGCGCTGCGCCCAGATCCACGCCTCGCGAGGATCGCGGCCGCGCAGGATCAGCTCGATGCCGCGGAACATCGTCCCCGAGCTCCAGGCGTCGGTGACCGTGCCGCCATCGACCTCGGCCTCGATCCGTAGATGCCCCTCGATTCGGGTAACGGGGTCTACGACGATGCGTGCCATCTCACTCCTCGTCAATCGTTGCGGGTGGCGTCGGCTCGCCGGGTGGTTCCACTTCGGCGTTGACGACCCGCTCGTCGGGCCGCATCCGGGCGCGGACGGCGCTGGCGACGCCGTGTGCCGCGAACGCCGCGGCGGTCGCGCCGGTCAGCCACAGGCCGATCTCCCCGGCGGTGACGTCCACCCCGAAGCCAGGCGGGTTGGGCAGCCGGTTGTAGAACGGAGTCATCGTGTCCCAGAAGCGCGGGCTGGCGCAGGCGATGCAGCCGTGGCCGGCCTTCACCGGCCAGCTCGTGCCGTCGTTCCAGCGCACGATCGGGCAGTTGTAGGTCGCCTCGGGCCCCTTGCAGCCCATCTTGTAGAGGCACCAGCCCTTACGGTGCCCCTCGTCGCCCCAGGCCTGGACGAAGCGGCCAGCGTCGAAGTGGGCGCGGCGCTCGCACTGGTCGTGGATCAACTCGCCGTAGGCGAAGAGCGGGCGGTTGTAGCGATCGGTAGCAGGCAGCTCGCCGAAGGTCAGGTAGTGGACGAGGACGGCGGCGGTGTTGGCCGGGTTGTGCGGGCAGCCGCCGAGGTTGATCAGCGTGATGCCGGGGACGGCCTCACCGACGCCGACCGCGCCGGTCGGGTTGGGGCTGGATCGCACCAGCCCGCCGTCCCAGGCGCAGGCGCCGACCGCGATCGTCGCCGCGGCGTTGCCGCAGACCTCGCGGGCGATGTCGAGCGCCGAACGGCCGCCGATCGTGCAGTAGACCCCGTCGTCGGCCATCGGGATGGAACCCTCGACGACGGCGAGGTACTGGCCCTGCTGTTCGGTCACGATGCGATGCAGCGCCTCCTCAGCCTGGTGGCCGGCGCCAGCCATGATCAGCTCGTGATACTCCCACGAGAGGGTATCGAGGACGACATCGAGGACCGGCGGGTGGCTCGAGCGCAGCATGGATTCGGAATTGCCGGCGCAGTCCTGGAACTCGAGCCAGACGAGCACCGGCCTGTTCGCGTTCTGGAGCGCCTTGCTCACCTGGCCGAGGTATCGTGGCGGGATCGCGAGGGTCGCGACCATCCCCATACAGAAGCCGAGGAACTCCCGGCGGGTAATGCCGTGTCGCTCCATGGCCGTCCGCAGGTCGCGCTCGAGCTGCAGCATGGACCCCTCCTCCATGTGCTGATCGCCGGATACGTAACGCGGGCGGCACGCGATGCCAATCGCCGAGCTGCTGCGTACTAGCGCGGAAATGGGCCGATTGCAGTGATCGTAGGGAGGAACAAACAACATCCGCGTAACGAAATGCGGCGGAACGTTACAAAAGTGTTACGACTACGGCTCGTCGGTCGCCGTCGGGCCTGCCGCGGCGTCATCGTTGCGTTCTCCCGCCCCCGGTGGTGTCGCGATTCCATCATCGCCGCCTGTCCCTGGCGACGGCCGCGAGCGCGAACGCCGGTGGATCACCCAGGCTGTCGCCGCCGCGGCGGCCCCCGCGACCGCGCCGCCGACGATCGCGACGTCTCCCACGCCGTCGTCCTCGGGCGGGGGAGGTTGTGGCGCTGGCGTGGCGGATGGTACGGGCGTAACAGTCGTTGTCCCGGTCTCGACGAGGGCGGGGGTAGCCGCGGCCACCGTCGGTGACGGCGCAAGCGCCATCGCGGGGGTCGGCGTCGGCGCAACGTATGCGGGCCAAGGCAGTGGTGTCGTGGCGGGCGTCGGCTCGATCCCCTGGCCGCGACCTTCGCCCGGTAGCCGGTCGTAGAACGGGCTGAACTCAGTCCAGAATCGCGGTGCGGTGCAGCCAACGCAGCCGTGGCCGGTCGCGACCGGCCAGCTCGTCCCATCATTCCTGCGCGTCAGCGGGCAGGTCGCGTTCGTGACCGGGCCGCGGCAGCCCATGTGATACAGGCACCAGCCCTTGCGGTGGCCCTCGTCATCCCACTCGCGGATGAAGCGTCCGGCGTCGAAGTGCGGGCGGCGCTCGCAACGGTCGTGGATCAGCTCGCCGTAGGCAAAGAGCGGCCGGCCAAGCTGGTCGGTCGCCGGCATCTCACCGAAGGTCAGGTAATGGACGAGCGTGGCGGGGATGATGATGCCGTTGGGGGGGCAGCCGGCCAGGTTGATAACGGACAGTTCCGGTACCGCCTGCTGGAGACCGACCGCGCCGGTCGGGCCGGCGGCGACGAATCCGCCATCCCAGGCGCAGGCGCCGGCGGCAATCGTCGCCCTGGCGTTGGTGCAGACCTCGCGGGCCAGGTCGAGTGCCGAGCGGCCGGCGATCGTGCAGTAGCCGTCCTCTGCCGTCGGGATGGCCCCTTCGACGATCGCGATGTACTCGCCGCGCAGGTCGCGCACGATCTCGGCCAGCCGTCCCTCGGCCTGATGACCGGCGCCCGCCATGATGAGCTCATGATATTCCCAGGAGAAGGTCTCCAGCACCGCCTGGGCGACATCCGGCTGGTTCGTGCGGAGCAGCGACTCGGAGCAGCCGGCGCAGTCCTGCAGCTCGATCCAGACGACGGTCGGCCGCGGGCTCTGCTCGATTGCCCGGGCGATCCGCCCAGTGAAGCGCGGCGGCAGGGCGAGCGTGCCGGCCATGAGCGCGGAGAATTTGAGAAGATCGCGGCGGCTGATCTGTGTCAGGAGCGAAGACGAGAGACGAGAGGCAATCGCGGTCGTCATGGGCATGCTCCGCCGATTTCGGGTATCGAGCGACCAGGACATCGTCGCTACTGAACACCCGCGCGCGTGTCGGGCGCGTATCATGCATCCGATGGATGCATCGATTCCGTGTCAATTTCGTGTGCGGTGGGCCGGATCGCGTCCCTACAGCCCGCTCATCCGCACGACCTCGACGCCGCGCGCCTCGATGGCGGCGACGTAGCGGTTGATGCCGATCAGGTCGCTGGCGATGTGGCCGGTGACGATCAGGTTGCCGCCGCCGCGCTCGCGGAGTTGGGCGACCTGGTCCCCAGCACAGTGAATGTAGAGGACGGTGTCGACGCCATGCTCGAAGTAGGCGCGGGCTACCCGCGCGCCGCCGTTCGTGCCGGCGCCGTGGACGACCGCCAGCCGCCCGAGCGCGTTGCCCGGGTCGCCGACAGGGACCATGATCTTCGTGTCGGCCTCGGCCAGCTCGGGGAGCGTCAGCAGCCCATCGATGGCATCCTGGACGGTCGGCGCGCGGTCGAGCGTGGCGACGTGCTCCTCGATATTCGCGACCATGATCTGGCGGCCGAGCTCGTCGAGCGGCAGGTGCATGTTCATCAGCGGCATGCCGAGCAGCCGGGCGAACGACGGCACGTGGTCGGCGTTGGCCGCGTGGGCGCGCATGACCGCGGTCGTGATCATCGGCCCGACCGCCTCCTCGGCTGCCGACGCCGGCACGCCGTGGGCGACCAGGAACTCAACCTGCCGCGTCAGCACCTCCGGGAAGTCGCGGCTGGCGCTGCCGCCGGCCGGATGGTGGGCGATCACGCCGTCGCACTGCAGCTGGCGGGCGAGCAGCAGCTCGGCCCCGGCGATGTCGATGCCGAACAGCACCCGGCTCATCCCCTCGCCGGGGACGTTGACGGTCGAGTCGGCCGGCAGCCGCTCCATCCCGGACATCTCCAGCGCCAGCTGTACCAGCTCGTCGGTCGAGATCGGCATCGGTTGCTTCCCTTCATCCCACGGACCGCGGCGGCCGTCGTCGTGCGGCCAGTGTACCGGAGGTGCGCCGGGTCGGCTGGGAACAGGGCGTACACTTAGGCTGTTGCAGAATGACGGCGGGATCAATGGGGATCCGCCGGGAATGTGGTCAGAGGTGAGCTTCAGTATGGCAACCCAGCAGGTCGTCCGCGATGTGACGGACGCGGACTTTCAGACAGCGGTCATCGAGCAGTCGCGGACCAAGCCGGTCGTCGTTGATTTCTGGGCGGCGTGGTGCGGGCCGTGCCGCATCCTTGGGCCGGTGATCGAGCGCGTGGCCGAGGACTTCGCCGACTCAATCGTCGTCGCCAAGCTCAACGTCGATGAGAACCCGCGCTCGGCCGGCCAGTACCGGGTACAGGGCATCCCGGCGGTCAAGGCGTTCCGCGATGGCCGCGTGGTGGACGAGTTCACCGGCGCGCTGCCGGAGCCGTACGTCCGCCAGTTCTTCGAGTCGCTGCTGCCGTCGACGACCGACCAGGCGGTGACTGCCGCCGAGGCGCTGCTGGCGAAGGGTGACACGGCCGGCGCCGAGCAGGCGTACCGCTCGGTGCTGGCGCAGCAGGCGGACAACCGCGGGGCGGCGCTGGGGCTGGCCCAACTGCTGGCGCGGCGCGGCGAGCACGAGGAGGCGGAGTCGCTGCTCAAGCGGCTACCACCGGATCGCGAGGTGAAGGTACTCCAGCACCGGATCTTCCTCGAACGCTACGCGAAGAAGCACGCCGGCGAGGATCTGGCCGCCGAGGCGCAGGCGACGCCGTCCGACCCGCGCGCCCGCTACCGCTGGGGGCTGATGCTCGCCGCCCGGGAGCAGTACCGTGAGGCGCTCGACGAGCTGCTCACCTCGGTGCGGCTGAACCGCACCTGGGAGGACGGCGCGGCGCGCAAGTCGATGCTGGCCATCTTCGAGCTGCTGGGGATGGACGCGGCCCTGACCCGCGAGTACCAGCGCAAGCTGGAGAACGTGCTGTTCTAGCGGGTTGGAGCGCCGCGCCGGGACGGATGCGGCGTTGGATCCGTCCCGGCGCGGCTGGCTCAGTCAGTGCACCCCAGTGCCTCTAGGCGCTGGTGAGTATTGGCGCACCGCCTTCGATTGGCTCGAGCTGCTGCTTCAGGCCGAGCAGGTCGATCTGCACCCAGTTCTCGGCGAGCTTGCCGTCCTCGACGCGCCAGATGTCGATGTATTCCACCGAGATCGGCCTGCCGGTCGGCTCCATATCCAGGAACTGGCCCTGCTGCGTGCCGGACATCGTGCCGCGCGTGCAGACGCGGTCCCCCTCGGCGATTACGTCGTGCAGCGTGACGCGAAGATCGGGGAAGCCGGCGACGAACATCTCGATCACCTGGCGCATACCCTCGACTCCAGGGTTCGGCGTCGCCAGATTGTGATTGATGTAGTCCGGCGCGGTGATCTCCCGCAGCATGTCTAGCCGGCGTGCGTTGACCACCTCTTCGAAGAAGCGGCGCACAAGCGCCATGTTCGTCTCCACTGACATGTGCTGATTATCCCTTCGCCGCTGGTGTTAACGACTCGAGTGCCGGGGAGAGGATGCAGTGGACCCCGCAGATCTCGACGGACGGCTCGCCCGGGAGGCCAACCTGGCCGACGGCGGGCATCAGCCGCTGCTCCGCATAGCGCTGGAAGTCCTCGGCGCTCTCCCAGACGTCGGTGACGCGCAGGCCCGCGTCGTCGAACGCGGCGATATGGCATATCAGACCCGGCGGGGGGTTGTCCACCGTTTCGGCCAGGGCACAGACGCGATCGTACTGTTCGGATGTCACGCCAGGCCAGCGCATGATCATGGTGACGGACATGTGGTCCTCCTCACTGATCTCGTTACGGCGTTGCCGTCAGCTGCTGCAACAGGCTCAGGAAATCGTCCTGATGCCAGAACTCGGTGATCCGGCCGTCGCGAACGCGTAGCATCTCGATGCCGGGCACGACGACGTGCGCGCCGGTTGGGGCGATGCCCAGGAAATCGCCGAGATGGGTCGCGTGGTGGGTGTGACGCACGACCACACGGTCGCCGTCCGCGATGACGTCGTCGATGGTTGTCTGGAAGCCGGGGAATGCCGATCGGAAGGAGTCGAGGAGCGCCGAGAACCCTTCGCGGCCCTGGATCTCGCCGATCATCGGGGGGCCGTGGTAGATCACGTCCGGGGCGAGCAGCTCATCTTCCCACTGTCCGGTGGCGGCTTGCTCGTAGAACTGACAGACGAGAGCCTTCTGCTTGGCGGTGTTCACGACATCCTCCCTGCTGGTTGCCGGCGGGCGACTACCCATAGGTCTCGATGATGTGCGGGAACGACTCGCTGGCGCGCGCGAGGTCCTCCGCGACCATGACGGGGATCATCTCGACCGTGCAGTTCAGTCCCAGGAAGAACGGCTCGGCGATCAGCGGGATCTGATGCGCGTCGTCCAGGCGCAGGACGAAGTAGGCGCCGCGCTCGCCGTTGATTGCCGTGAAGTAGGCGCACTCGGGCTGCATCGTTGCAACGATCGACTGAACCCTCTCCATGAACGAGCCATCCTTGATCGCGGCGTTGCCAACCTCGGTTGGGACCGTGATCTTCAGCAAGAACCGCATAGGCCCTCCTTTGATGGTGGGCGCTGCACGCGCCCGCTGATCCTTCCGTCCCCTGGTGGCCAGGAGATGGCAGCAGCGTAGGGAGTGATCCCTACCGTGCTGGTACAGGCTGCTAACCGCGGTCCTACACGAAGGTCGGAAATGGTCCGGAGGGATCAGAGCGTGGCGCGGATGGCCTCTGTCCGATCGATGTCCCAGGCGAGGTGCATGGCACGGAGGCGCTCGACGGCGCCGTTCAGCGCCGCGCGCGCGCCGTCGCGGTCGCCGCGCGCCAGCAGCAATCGACCGGTGGCGACCTCGGCGCGCGCCAGCTCGGGCAGGGCTGCGAGCGCATGCAGGCTGGCGTGGGCGCGGTCGAGCGCGGCGACCGCCGCGCTCCACTCGCCACGAGTTGTGCTGATCTCGCCAAGCACCCGTGCGCAGATCGCAGCCTCGAGGATGTGTCCGTACTGCTCGGCGAGTGCCATCCCGTCGCTTGCGGCGTCACTGGCGTCGTCAACCTGGCCGGCCAGCAGGAGGATCTCGGCCAGGTAGGCGTGCGCCCGGCCGAGGATCACCCGCGTGTTGGCGCGTGTGGCGAGCGCGATCGCGTGGCGCTCAACGCGTAACCCGTCGCCGATCTGCCCGTGACGCGCGAGGGCGAGGCCGAGGTAGACGTGTGACACGTACTCGTAGATCAGGCTGTCGGCTGCGCGGGCGTCGGCAATGGCGGCGTTGGCGAGCTCGATCGTCCGCGGCCAATCGCCGCGCGTGTGGGCGACGAGTGCCTGGTAGAACCCGGAGGCCGCCCGTAGGGCGGCGTCCTCGGCGCTCTCCGGCGGGCGCGGGATGCGCCCCAGCCACTGCTCCGCCTCGGCAAACCGGCCGAGGAACGCGCAGGCGGCTGCCGCCAGGCCGGTCGAGGTGGCGCGCTCGAGCGGTGTTGGCGACCAGGTCAGCCCCGCGTCCTCGTCGGCGGCGCTCAACGCGCGGTCGAGCAGGCTCCGCCCGCGCTCCAGCTCCCCGCGAATCACTAGCAGGCGTCCGAGAATGTTGTCGCTCTGCGCTTCGAGCGCCCGATCCTCTGCGGTTGCGGCCATGACGCGGAGCTGTTCGAGCCGCGGGAGCGCGGTGGTGAAATCGCCCAGGATGTAGTGCGCGCTGGCCTGCGCTAGCCGCACCCGGGCGAGTCGATCGGCATCCGCGAGCCGGCCAGCCTCGGCTTCCGCCTGTTCCAGCCAGTTCATAAGCTGTCCCGGCTGGACATAGAAGGCGACCTGCGCCAGCCGGA
>DAOKZM010000058.1:0-9575 GCA_035325665.1 Thermomicrobiales bacterium
CGTCGTCGGTAAAGGAGCCGATCCCAAACCTGACCCTCTCGACCGTCATGCGCGCGTCGGTCTCGGCGCTGGCCAAGTCACTGTCCAACGAGCTGGCGGCCGACAACATCCGCGTCAACCAGCTCGTGCCCGGGCGCATCCTGACCGACCGCATCCAGCAGCTCGAACAGGCGAACGCCAAGAAGGCCGGCCGGCCGATCGAAGAGATCCGCCGGCAGTCCGAGGAGGCGATCCCGATGGGCCGCCTCGGCACGCCGGAGGAGTACGCCCGCGGGGCCGTCTTCCTCTTCTCCGACGCCGCCTCCTACGTCACCGGCGCGACCCTCCAAGTCGACGGCGGCGCGATGAGGGCTGTCGTCTAGGCGTCGGGACGCGGGACGCGGGATGCGGGACGCGATGATCGTCGGGGCGGACCTCGTGTTCGCCCTCCGCGGATCGACCGCCCCGCCGAACGGACCCCAACCGGCCTGATCGCGTCCCTCGTCCCTCATCCCGAACGATCGGAGCCATGAGTGAACCAGCCATCCGTCCTCGAACAGCTCTTCGGCCGGGCGAAGCCGGTGATCGCGATGATGCACCTGCTACCGTTGCCGGGGCGGCCGCTCTACGACCGCGCCGGGGGGATGGGCAGAATCGTCGAGGCGCTGTTCAACGACCTCGAGGCGCTGCAGGCCGGCGGGGTGGACGGGCTGCTGTTCTGTAACGAGGGCGACCGCCCGTATCCGCTCCGCACCGACCGCGGCCCGATCGCGGCGATGGCCGCGGCGATCGGCGAGCTGCGGCCGCACATCCGCGTGCCTCACGGCGTCGATCTGCTCTGGGACCCCGAGGCGGCGATCGCCGTCGCCCAGGCAACGCGGGCCTGCTTCGTCCGCGAGGTGTTCACCGGCGTCTACGACAGCGACATGGGCCTCTGGCAGCCGGACGCGGGCGCTGCCCTCGACTATCGCGACCGGCTCGGGGCGAGCAGCCTCCGGCTGTTCTTCAACATCGAGCCGGAGTTCGCCCGCCCGCTGGCCCCGCGGCCGATCGGCGCGCTGGCGAAGAGCGTCGTCACATCGTCGCTCGCCGACGCGATCCTGATCTCCGGGCCGATGGCCGGCGCGGCGGCGGACGTCACCCACATCCAGGAGGCGAAGGAGGCCGTGCCGGGGACGCCCGTGCTGGCCAACACCGGGGTCCGGATCGAGACGGTCGCCGCCACGCTCGACGTCGCCGATGGCGTCATCGTCGGCACCGGGATGAAGCGCGACGGTTACACCTGGAACCCGGTCGATCCCGAGCGCGTCCTGCGCTTCATGGACGCGGCCGCCGCGGCTCGCGACCGGGCGGGCTGATGGCCGGCCACCTCGCGCTGGGCATCGACGTCGGCACGACCGGCCTGAAGGCGGTCGCGCTCGATCCCGCGGCCGGCATCGTCGCCCAGGCGCACCGTCACCACACGCTGCGCTCGCCGCAACCCGGCTGGGCCGAGGAGGACCCGGCCGAGTGGTGGGCGACGACACGCGAGGCAGTGCGCGAGCTTGTCGCGCAGCTCACCCCCGGGTCGATCGCCGCGGTCGGCGTGACCGGGATGGTCCCGGCGATGGTCCTGCTCGACGAGGACGATCAGATGCTGCGGCCGGCCATCCTGATGAACGACGCCCGCGCCGTCGTTGAGGTCGAGGAGCTGCGCCTCGCGGTCGCCCCCGACGAGTTCTTCGCCCGCACCGGCGGGATGCCCAACCAGCAGAACATCGAGCCGCGCTGGCGTTGGCTGGCGAAGCACGAACCGGAGGTCGTCGAGCGAGCTGCTCGCCTCTGCGGTTCGTACGACTACGTCACCCACCTGCTGACCGGCGCCTGGTCGCTGGAGCGCAACTGGGCAGTCGAGAGCGGGCTGTACGACATCGGGCAGCACGAGTGGATCGCGCCGTGGCTCGACCGCGCCGGGATCAGGTCCGCGATCCTGCCGCCGGTGCGCCGGCCGAGCGAGGTCGTCGGGCAGGTGACGACGGAGGCGGCAGCCGCGACCGGGCTGCCGGTCGGGACGCCGGTCGTGGCCGGCAGCGCCGACCACGTCGCGGCAGCACTGGCAGCGGGGCTGACCGAGCGCGGCGACACGCTGCTGAAGTTCGGCGGCGGCGGGGACATCCTCTACTGCACCGACGACCCGACCCCGGACCGGCACTTCTACTTCGACGAGCACGACGTGCCGGGGCTTGCCCTGATCAACGGCTGCATGGCGGCCAGCGGCTCGCTGGTGAAGTGGTTCGCCGCCGAGCTGGCCGGCGGCGCGTCGCTCGCCGATCTCGACCGCGAGGCGGCCGGCACCCCGGCCGGCGCTGGCGGGATCGTCGCGCTGCCCTACGCGCTCGGCGAGAAGACTCCGATCTTCAACCCGCTCGCCCGCGCCGTCTTCGCCGGGATCATGCTTCACCACACCCGCGCCCACCTCTACCGCGCCGTCCTTGAGGCGGTCTGCTACGGCTTCCAGCACCACCTCGAGCTGCTTGCGGCAGCCGGCCGGCCGGTCCGGCGGGCGCTGGCGACCGACGGCGGCAGCCGCAGCGACCTCTGGATGCAGATCGCCGCCGATATCACCGGCCGGCGCGTCGAGGTCGTGGCCGGCGAGGCCGGCTCGGCGCTCGGCGCGGCGTTCGTCGCCGGCATCGGCGCGGGGCTGTTCGGGAGATGGGGCGAGGTCACGCGCTTCGCCGCCGTCCGCCGCGCGTTCGAGCCGGACCCGGCTGCCGCCGCGACCTACCGGGACGGCTACGCCGCCTACCGCGAGCTCTACGACCGCCTCGGCCCGCTCTTCCCAGCGCTCCAGCGCATCGAGGCGAGGGAGACGGACTGACGAATGCGCGACGAAAATTCAGCTACTTGCGACGCGAGGGAATCGAGGATCGCCAAATACACGACACCCCTCTCCCAACGTTGGGAGAGGGGCTGGGGGTGAGGGCCATTCCCCGCGTACCGCTCTACCCGAAATCGAACAGGTCTTCGAGGAAGTTCTTCCGCTTCTTCTTGCGGTAGGCTCCGTCGCCGTACGAGCGGCGCTTGTAGTCGTCGTCATCGTCATCATCGCGATAGCGGGGCGCCGAAGCGAATTGACGCTCGGTGTACTCACCCTCCATCTGGATGAGGTGGTCGAGCTCGCCGCGGTCGAGGAAGATGCCGCCGCACTCGCTGCAGCGATCGACCGTCACGCCGCTGCGCTCGTACGACCGCATCGACGACTGGCACTTGGGGCAGGACAGGCTCGTTATCGACATCAGGTTCTCCATCCGATACTTCCGACCGTCCCGGCGACGGTCACAGGTTGAATAGCGCGCTTCCCCCGGCGAGGAGCAGGACGAGCGCGACGCAGGCAACGAGAGCGATCACGACCAGCAGGCCGACCAGACCGATCACCACGCAGCCGAAATCCTCGAAATCAGGCATCACTCCTCCAGGCACGTCACGCGCGGCGCGGCGCGGTTAGTCGCCGGCCGTCGGGTCACTGATGGCGCGCCGTCGGGTCGGCGTGGCCTCCGGCTCGCCATCGGCCGGCCGCAGCAGGGAGAGCGGGATCGAACCGCCGATCAGCGCGACGATGACGCCGAGCGAGAGCGCGATCGGCATGTGATAGACGTCAGTCAGCGCCATCTTCCCGCCGACGAACATCAGCACCGCGCCGAGCCCGACCTTCAGGTAACGGAACGAGTCCATGATCCCGGCCAGCAGGAAGTAGAGCGAGCGCAGGCCGAGGATGGCGAAGACGTTCGACGTGTAGACGATGAACGGGTCGTTCGTGATCGCGAAGATCGCCGGGACCGAGTCGAGGGCGAAGAGGAGGTCGGTCGCCTCGACCACCACCAGCACCGCCAGCAGCGGGGTCGCGACGCGCTTGCCAGCCTCGACGATCGTGAAGCGCTGGCCGTGGTACTCGCTCGACACCGGCATCACCCGGCGCAGCAGCCGCAGGGCCAGGTTCGCCTCGGGGTCCACGTGCGTCTCGCGCTCGCGCAGGATCTTGAACCCGGTGTAGATCAGGAACGCGCCGAAGAAGTAGATGATCCAGTGGAACGACTCCAACAGCGCCGAGCCAAGCAGGATGAAGATTAGCCGCATGACCAGCGCGCCGAGGATGCCCCAGAATAGCACCCGGTGCTGATACGCCTTCGGCACGGCGAACCAGCCGAAGATCAGGGCGAAGACGAACATGTTGTCGACGCTAAGCGCCAGCTCGACCAGGTAGCCGGCGGTAAACTCCAGACCCCGCTCAGAGCCGGCCGTGAGGTAGACGCCGATGTTGAACACAGCGGCCAGCGAAACCCAGCCGGCCGTCCAGAGCGCCGCTTCGCGGACGCTGATCGTGTGTGGACGGCGATGGAAGATCCCCAGGTCGAGCGTGAGCAGCAGCAGGACGAAGACGGTAAACCCCGCCCAGAGCCATGGTGAGCCGATCGATTCGGCCACGAGCACCCCTTCCCGAACCCGCCGGCTTCCCCGGCGAGACAGCACAACGGGGGCAGTCCCCCCGCATCCGGCAGCGACGAACGTCGCCGGTTGCGAAGGTCTTGCCCCCAGATCCGTGTCTCGTTCGGTCTGGGCATCGGGCCGGAGCCGAAGCTCGAATTGACGACCCGCGCATGGAGCTCGCGCTCCGAGGCTACTCCCCTTCGACTATCGACGATATCAACCGTACATGACGGGGGCATGAACGGCCTGTGAATCGCGCGTGACGGGCGCAGGGCTTGCCAAGCCGGGCACGTGGAACTACGATGCGGATACGCGATTCGCCCGTTTGCGAATTGATATGCCCTATGCGCATGAGAAACGGAGGATATCGACAGAGACAAGTCATCCGACCGCCCCTGGCTGCGCCGTTCGACACAGCATCTCGCTCGACAGGAGGAGACGCATGCGCCGCCACACCATTCGTATCGCGTTCGCCGCGCTGCTGCTCGTCACGCTCCTCGGCGCCGTGCCGGCCGCCTCGGCCGATGATCCTGGACACCTCTACTTCATCGCCATGGGCGACAATGGCGTATCCGGCCCGCTCGTCGGCTGCGGCGACAGCGTCGTCGCGGTCAACGCCACGCTGCCGTCAGCGCCGACGCTAGCCGGCCGAGTCACCGCTGCGCTCCAGACGCTCTTCGCGCTGCGCGATCCCTACTACGGCATGTCCGGCCTCTACAACGCGCTCTACGAGAACGCGCTGACCGTCGACCACGTCGAGATCCAGGGGACGGTTGCCGCCGTCTATCTCTCCGGCGCCCCGCACTCCCGCGGGACCTGCGACGACCCGCGGATCGAGGCGCAGGTCGTCTATACGGCCAAGCAGTTCCCCGGCCTCACCAATGCCGTCGTCGTGCTGGACGGTGGCCCGATGTTCGACGCCCGTGGGCCGGACTACTTCCCGCCGACCGGCCACTACGTCTATCTGCCCTTCTCGGTGTACTGGGAGCGGAACGGCGGCCTGCCGGTCTTCGGCTACCCGATCACCGAGCAACTCGTCGAGGGTGGCTACCGGGTCCAGTACTTCGAGCGCCAGCGGATGGAGCATCACCCGGAGAACGCCGCGCCGTACAACGTCCTGCTCGGCCTGCTCGGCGTCCAGCGCGCCAACCAGCTCGGCCTGACCGGGACTGCGCCGTTCCAGCCGAAGGCAGCCAGCACGAATTCGAACTGCGAGTACTTCGCCGCGACCGGCCACAACCTCTGCTACGGATTCCGGCTCTACTGGCACAATCACGGGCTCGACTTCGGTGACGCGGGCTACTCCTACCGCGAGTCGCTGGCGCTGTTCGGCTACCCGATCAGCGAGGAGTTCACCTCCGGCGGCCGGACGGTGCAGTACTTCGAGCGCGCCCGGCTGGAGTGGCACCCCGAGAACGCGGCCTCGTGGGACGTCCTCGGCGGCCTGCTCGGCGTCGAGGTCCGCTCGGCCGGGCCGTAGCCGCCGCTCGCCACCACGCGGCCGCCGCGCTCCGAAGCCAGCGCGACGGCCGCGCCGCGTCTCGTCGCGTGAAGCCGGCCCACGCTGTCACGCTTTTCACATAGCGGAGCGTCGAAATAGGGCACGTCTGATATGGCCGAGCGCGCAGAATCGACGTGAGCGACGCCGCGGATGACACGCGGCTGTGCAGAAAGGAGTCGCACGATGAGCGCTCGCGCCCAACCCTCCTTACACCCAGTCCTACCCGCTCTCCACCACTGGCAGGCGCACATTGCCTGGGTCGTCGGAGCAGCCACGATGGGGTTCCTGACCTCGTTCGTCCTGTCCGACCTGCTGGAGCTCTCGCGCAACTGGTTCGTCCTGTTCCATGCGACGTTCGTCGGCGCGTTCGCCGTCGCCTACGTCCGCTGGGCTGAGATCGACGTTATCGAGGGGCTCCGGAGCCACTGGCTACGCGGCGTCATCGGCGGCGTGATCTTCGCCGGCCTGCTTGCGATGGCCGTCCAGCAGATGGACGCCCACCCGCGCACGGAGGGGTTCACCTTCGTCGTCGACCTGTTCTGGCTAGGAGTGGTCTACGGGACGGTTGACGCGCTGCTGCTGAATGTCCTGCCGGTCGTGGCGGTCTGGCAGGCGTCGTCAAGCCTGGGTCATACCGGCACGTGGAAGGGGAAGGTCGTCACCGGGCTGCTGGCATTCGTCGCCAGCGCGCTGGTCACCGCCGCCTACCACGTCGGCTACCGCGAGTTCCGCGGAGCCGACATCCGCGAGCCGATGTCCGGGACGATGATCACGGTCGGCTATCTGCTGTCGGGCAACCCGATCACCGCGTTCGCCGGGCACATCGCCCTGCACATCGCTTCGGTGATCCACGGCGCGACGGTGACGCTGCCGCCGCACTACTAGGCGCGGCTAGCCGGCCTCGATGATCTCGGCCAGCTTCGCGTGGTCCAGGATGATGATCTCCTGGCCGCGAAGCTGGATCACGCCACGGTCCTCGAGCGTGTGGAGCGAGCGGTTGACCATCTCGCGAGCGGTGCCGACCATCGTCGCCATCTGTGACTGAGTCAGGTGAATCTCGTCCGGGTTCTCCAGTAGCAGCCGGGCGACCCGGCTCATCACCCGCCGGAGCGAGAGGTCCTCGACCAGCGCCGTCATGTGGCGCAGGCGCGCCGCCACGTTCTGCAGCGCGCCGACGGCGATCTCCGGATGACGGTCCATCAGCGGCATCAGCGCGTCGCGCGGGATGGCCAGCACGGCCGAAGGCTCGACCGCGTCCGCGCTGGCCGGGTAGGCGCCGCCATCGAAGACCGGCACATCCGCGAACGCCTCCCCCGGCCGCATCAGCCGGAGCACCTGCTCGCGCCCCTCAGCCGAGGTCTTGAACACCCGCACCAGGCCGCTGTCGACGATGTGCAGCGAGCAGCGCCCTTCGGCGTGCCCCTCGGTGAACAGACGCTGTCCCTGCCCGTAACGACGGGCGATCGCGACCGTGATCACCTCGTCCAGCCCGGCGTCGTCGAGCCGGGCGAAATAGGGCGTCCCCCGCAGCAGGTCACGATACCGGTCGCGATTCAGCACCTCCGAACGCCCCTTTCGTGAAGTTTGTCACGTTACTGTAACGCGATTGTGACGGAAGTCACAGGTCTGAAACGCCCTGCCCCATACCCTTAGCGCCATAAGGTGATGGACGCGCGACGACGCGCGGAGAGACATGCGAAGGGGCAACGTGATGAAGCTCGAGATGCTCGACCAGATCGATTCGACGACCATGAACCGGCGCTCGCTGCTGAAGCGGGCGGGGCTGCTCGGCCTGACCCTGCCGGCGGCCGGCGCGCTGCTGTCCGCCTGCGGCACCAGCGGCGCGGACATGACCCCGGCCGAGATGGAGAAGGGGGACGAGTCGAAGACCGCCTCGACCTCCGGCGCGCCGCTCGCTGCCGCCGCCGCGCCCGCCGCGACCGGTGGCCTGACCGAGCTGACGGTCACGGCGATGGACCTCAAGTTCGAGCCGGCCCAGCTCTCGGCCCCGGCCAACCAGCCGGTCCGCCTGACCTTCATCAACAAGGGTGCGATTGAGCACGACATCGAGATCCTCGGCCTGACGGTCGACGGCCTCACGACCGTGACGCCGCCGAAGGCGATGAGCGACCGGGCCACCGGTCTGCACGATGAGGCGACGGCGAAGAAGCAGGCCTACGCCGCGGCCGGCGCCGGCGACCAGATGGTGATTGAGTTTACGCCAACGGCCGCGGGATCGTTCGAGTTCGTCTGCCTGGTGCCGGGCCACAAGGAGGCCGGCATGAAGGGCACCTTCACCGTCACCGGCGGCGACGCCGTGGCAGCCGCGCCCGCGTCACACGACGCGATGGACCACTCGGTGCCGATCGCGGCCGGCGCTGGCGAGCCCTACGCGGCAGAGCGCCTGCCGAACCCGGTCGTCGCCGCGCCGGTCGGCGCCCGAGCGCCACAGACGATCAAGCAGACGGTTGAGATCCACGAGGTTGTCGGCTACGTCGACGAGGGGGTCGCCTACACATTCTGGACATTCGACGGGACGGTCCCCGGCCCGATGATTCGCGCCCGCGTCGATGACTACATCGAGCTGACGCTGGTCAACCCGGCCGAGAACATGATGCCGCACAACATCGACCTGCACGCGGTCACCGGGCCGGGCGGCGGCGCCGAGGCGACGCTGATCCAGCCGGGCCAGCAGGCGACGTTCCGCTTCAAGGCGCGCCACCCGGGCGTGTTCGTCTACCACTGCGCCACGCCGCCGGTCCCGCAGCACATCTCCAGCGGCATGTACGGCCTGATCGTCATCGAGCCCGAGGGCGGGCTGGCGCCGGTGGATCGCGAGTTCTACGTGATGCAGGGCGACCTGTACCTCGAGGGCGGCCGCGGCGACAAGGGCCTGCGCCCCTTCTCGATCGACAAGATGCTCGACGAGAAGCCGGACTACGTCACCTTCAACGGCGCGGTCGGCTCACTGACCGGCGACCGGACCCTCAAGGCCAACGTCGGCGAGACGATCCGGATCTTCTTCGGGGTCGGCGGCCCGAACATCACCTCCAGCTTCCACATCATCGGCGAGGTGTTCGACCGCTGCTACCCGGAGGGCGCCCAGGAGGTGCACACCCACGTCCAGACGACACTGGTCCCGGCCGGCGGCGCGACGATGGTCGAGCTCGACCTGGAGGTGCCTGGCACCTACACGCTGGTCGACCACAGCCTCGGCCGGGTGTCCAAGGGCGCGGCCGGAACGATCGTGGTCGAGGGCGAGGAGAACCCGGACGTGTTCGAGGTCATCGCCCCGGCGGCCCCAATCAGCTAACACCAACCCTGGCCGGCCCGGACCCATCACCCCGCGCCGGCCGACGAACCCCTTCGCATGGCGACGCCCGGTCCCCTCGACCGGGCGTCGCCGCGCCCGCCTTCATCTTCTGAATCCAGCGTCCCGGCTCCTCGGGTTCATATGGGCAGACGGTGAGGCGCCAGGTAGTCACCAGCCCAGTATCTGCGATCATGAGTCGAGCTTGCTCCTGATGCCGACGTACAGGAAGAAGAGGAGTACCAGAGATGGAAACGGCCGACGTGATCATCATCGGCGCGGGCGTCATGGGCGCTAGCACCGCCTTCAGCCTGGCAC
>DAOKZM010000058.1:9585-11572 GCA_035325665.1 Thermomicrobiales bacterium
GACTATTCTTGCAGACAATGAGACAGCGAGTCTTCGACGCCATCATCATTGGCGGCGGCCACAATGGATTGGTGGCCGCGGCTTATCTGGCCAAGGCCGGCAAGCGCGTGCTCGTCCTCGAGCGCCGGCAGGTCGCCAGCGGCGCGACGGGGAAATCGAGCGGGTTGGTGCGCATGCACTACACGAACCCGATCGAGACCCAGCTCGCCTTCCGCGCGTTCCAGTGGTTCAAGCACTGGGATGAGCTCGTCGGCGGCGACTGCGGCTTCGTCCAGACGGGCGTCCTCCGGCTGACCACGGCCGACCTGGTTCCCAAGCTGCACGCCAACGTCCGGATGCAGCAGGACATCGGCGTCAACACGCGCGTCGTCTCGCGGGACGAGATCCACGAGATCCAGCCGGGTCTCTGGCTGGACGACATCGAGGCCGCGGCCTACGAGCCCGAGTCCGGCTACGCGGACCCGTCCTCCACGGCCTATGCGCTGATGACCGCCGCGCGTGATCGGGGCGTGAGGCTGCGCACCAATACCGAGGTGGTCAGCATCCTGACCGAGGGCGGGCGCGTGACGGGTGTCGAGACCAATCAGGGGCGGTTTGCGGCGCCGATGGTTCTCATCACCGCCAATGCGTGGTCACGCCCGCTCCTCCAGTCGGTCGGCCAGGACCTTCCGCTGTCCGTCGAGCGGCATGAGGTGGCGGTCGCCGAGCGGCCGCCGGCCATGGCTGGCAGCCACATGACCGTCCTCGATGGGGCAATGGACCTGTACTTCCGTCCGGAGGGATCAACCTTGACCCTGATCGGCACCGGCACCGGCGAGCCTGCCGACCCCGACACCTACAGCGAGACCACGTCCCCGGCGCATATCGAGCGCGTCGGCGAGCGGATCGCGAAACGCTTTCCGGCCATGCACGACGCCGGCGTCCGGCGGAGCCTCGCCGGGATCTATGACATGACGCCCGACGACCTGCCGGTGCTCGACCGCGTGCCGGGAACCGACGGGCTGTTCTGCGCGGTCGGCTTCTGCGGCCACGGCTTCAAGATCTCGCCGGCCGTCGGCGCGGTGATGGCCGAACTGATGACGACTGGCGGATCACTCGCGCTGGATCTGAGGCTGGTGCGCTTCACCCGCTTCGCGGAGGGTCAGCACTCGATCAGCCCGACCGACTATCTCGATCCGATGACGCCGCAGGCCCGCCAGGCCTGACGTAGTCCGCCGATGGCATGGCGCACGGTTGCGAGGGGGCAGGGTATCGCGGAGGTGCGTCCCGATCCCGCGCCTCGCCCCGTTGTCATTCCCGCGCGAACGCTCTACGCTGCACGCGTCTGGACAGCGGCACAGGACGGGAGGGGACAGGCATGGTCGAGATCAGCCGTCACGAGGAGGCGTTCCTCGCCCCCGGCTCGCGGGCCGGCGAGCTTTACGAGCGGGCGCGCAAGGTCATGCCCGGCGGCAACAGCCGGACGACGGTCTACCAGGCGCCCTACCCATCCTACGCCGTCGAGGGTCGCGGCGCGGTGATCGTCGATGCCGACGGTCAGGAGCGCTACGACTTCCTGAACAACTACACCTCGCTGATCCACGGGCACGCCGACCCGGACATCACCGCGGCCGTCGTCGCCCAGCTACCCCACGGCGTCGCCTTCGCGATGCCGACCGAGCACGAGGTGCGGCTGGCCGAGCTGCTGGCGAGCCGGGTACCGTCGGTGGAGCAGATCCGCTTCACCAACTCCGGCTCGGAGGCGGTGATGATCGCGATCAAGGGCGCCAGGGCGTACACCGGCCGGGGCAAGATCATGAAGTTCGAGGGCAGCTACCACGGCTCCTACGACTTCGCCGAGGTGTCGATGACGCCGCCGGCCGACACCTGGAAGCTCGCCGAGCCGCCGTCGCTCCCCTACTCGGCCGGCGCCCCGCAGTGCGTGCTCGACAACGTCATCGTCTCGCGGCTGAACGACCTGGCGCTGACCGAGCGGCTGATCGACGAG
>DAOKZM010000059.1:0-11476 GCA_035325665.1 Thermomicrobiales bacterium
CTCGTCCAATGGCGGCGTGTCGAGCAGGCCGGCAAACGACGCGTAGGTCGGGCCGCGGTCGTCATCCGGGTCGCCAGCGACGTTCACGTCTGCCGGGCTATGCGGCTCGAAGGCGGCATCGCCGACCTGCATCTGGCCGGTGATCAGCTCGCGGACCAGCAGGCCATTGGTGACATACCACGGGTTGGCGCGGTCGGCGAGCGGGTCGGTAACCTCCATCCGGCTCTTGTCGAAGTAATAGACCAGCCGGCTGCCATGCTGGGTGTCGCTGTACGCCTCGTACTCGTAAGCCACGGCGTGCTCGCCCCACAGCCAGGTGCGCGTCGTCATCCCGCTGGCCACGACGCTATCGCTGCGGTCCCAGGTCGCCTGGACAGCGCCGTGGACCGCCGCCCGCAGAGCCGCCTCCAGATCGAGCAGGCCGGCGCCGGCGCCGGCCTGGCGGCCGGCGTCGCCGCTATCCGCCGCCGTTGACGTCAGGATCGCGCGGACGTCCTCGGCGTCAGCGGCCGGGTTGACCGCCTTGACCAGCGCCGCCGCGCCCGAGACGATCGCCGCCGAGAACGACGTCCCGGAGACCGGCGTGTTGTTGGAATAGAAGATATCGGACCAGTAGTTGCCGTACAGCGCGTCCCAGCCTGGCGAGTAGATCGAGACGCCCGGCGCCGCCAGGTCGATCCGCGACACGCGCGACGTGAACGCTGCCGGATTGCCGGCCGCGTTGACCGCGCCAACCGCGATCACCTCATCGTAGTTCGCCGGGTAGCTGATCGCGCCGACGCTGTTGCCGCCGGCCGCGACGACGACGACGCCGTTGTCATGCGCGTAGCGCACCGCCTCGCGCTCGGCCTGAACGTATTCGTCAGCCCCGAGGCTCAGGTTGATCACGTCAGCGCCGTGGTCCACCGCCCAGTAGATCGCGGCGATCTCGTTAGCGACGTCGATCTCGCCGCCGTCGGTGACGACCCGGATCGGCATGATTCGGACATCCATCGCCACCCCGGCCGTCCCGATGCCGTTGCCGCCCTGGGCGGCGATGATCCCAGCGACGTGGGTGCCATGGCCGCCGATATCGGCCGTGTTGTCCGACTCGTCCACGGCGTTGTAGCCGGGCGCCAGCCGGTCGACGAGGTCAGGATGGGTGGGGCTGACGCCGCTATCGATCACAGCCACGACGATGGGCTCGGCGCGGCCGGCGTCGCCGGCATCACCGGTCGTGATGTCCCATCCCTCCGGCGCGCGGATCTGGTCGAGCCAGCCGCGCTGCTCAGGAAGCTCGGGGTCGTTTGGCAGCCATGACAAATACCGCTTGACGTTCGGCGCGGCGTCGGCCACCAGCGGGTCACGCTGCAGCGCGCGTTGGGCGCGAGCGGCCTCGTGCCGGCTGCCGTAGGTGGCGAGGACGACAGAACCGGCCGGGTCGAGCGGCCGGACGGCGCTGGCGCCATCGAGCGCCACTGCCGCGCCGGGGGCGCGAAGCCGGACGACGAGGTCCGCCGACGGAAAAGCATGGTCGGCCGCGAGGGCGGCCGGCGGCCCGGTCAACGAGAGGAAGACACTAGCGACGAGGACAGCCACCAGCGCCAGCTGCGATCGCCGGATGATTCCCGGCGCGTAGCATCGCACGATCGATCGCTCCAAAGCCCCGTACCCGTCTCCACCTCCCACGCCGCGACCCCGAGCCGGGTGGCGGATGCGGTGGATGGCCATGATGTACCAGATATCGCCGCGGGACGCTAGCCGCCCTCGCCAGCGATGACGCCAAGATGGTGCGCCGCCGACTTCTCCTCCTCACCCCAGCACTGCTCCTCGTAGCAAGTCTTGATGACGGCACAAGCCTCCGCGGCGGAGTCGGTTACGATCAGGCGCCGCAGGTCCACTGGCGCGATCTCGCCCGCCGCCAGCATCGTGTCGCGCATCCACTCCAGCAGACCGGCCCAGTACGCCGAACCGAACAGAACGACCGGGAAGTTGTGGATCTTGCCCGTCTGGATCAACGTCAGCGACTCGAATAGCTCGTCGAGTGTGCCGAAGCCGCCGGGGAAGATGACGAAGGCCTCGGCGTATTTGACGAACATCGTCTTACGCACGAAGAAGTAGCGGAAGTTGACCGAGACCTCGACGTACTGGTTCATGCCCTGCTCGAACGGCAGCTCGATGTTGCAGCCGATCGACTGCCCGCCGACATCGACCGCGCCGCGGTTGGCCGCCTCCATGATGCCGGGGCCGCCGCCGGTGATGATCGCGAAGCCGTCCGTCGCCAGTAGCGCGGCGAGCTCGCGGGCCGCTTGGTACATCGGGTCTGTCTCGTTTACCCGCGCCGAGCCGAAGATCGTGACCGCCTTGCCCACCTCGGCGAGCGTGTCGAAGCCCGCGACGAACTCGCCCATGATGCGAAGCACGCGCCACGGGTCGGTATGGGTGAACGCCGAAGCCTCCGGCTCGGAAGGAGGTCTCAGGAATTGCTCGTCCGCGGTTGGCTGACCCAGCCGCAAGCGCCGGTTGAGCGACGGGTTGTCCTGCATACCAGGCTGCTGCACCCACTCGCGTGGCCGCCTGCCGGAACCGCGCCGGTCGTCATTGTTCGTCATCGTCCCCGCTCATCTCGCTCGCTCGCCGTGCGCCCGTCGCCCGCTCAACGGTTATCATTGCGCAAGACGTCCGTCGCCAGCGTCCTGCTCTTCTCAAACCCGCCGCACCGTGGGATACTCCATTCCCGCCTGCGGTCTGGGAATACCTGCCGGAAAGGCGTCGTTCAGCTGGACAGCCGGCGCACCGGATGCTGCCGGTTGTACCACCATGACATCGAGACGCAAGGACAAGGGACGCTGGTGAAGCTCTACGACACGCTGTCCGGCAAGAAGGTCGACTTCACGCCGCTGGATGGTCACACCGTGCGGATGTACGTCTGCGGCGTGACGCCGTACGACACGACCCACGTCGGGCACGCGATGACCTACCTGACGTTCGACGTGCTCAATCGCTACTGCCAGTATCGCGGCTGGCGGGTGAAAGACGTCCCGAACGTGACCGACGACGATATCCTCCGACGAGCCAACCGCGACCGCGACCGCTGGGACACGCTCGGTCACCGCCACACCCGTCGCCTCGTCGAGGACCTCTCGGCGCTGAGTGTCCTCTGGCCGAACCACTTCCCGAAGGCCAGCGAGGAAGTCGAGCAGATCGTCGAGATGACCAGTTCTCTGGTCGAGCGCGGCTTTGCCTACCAGAGCGGACCCAACGTCTACTTCCGCACCCGCGCCGACGAGGACTACGGCGCGCTCGGTAAGTACACCCGCGAGCAGATGATTGAGCTCTCGGCCGAGCGCGGCGCCAACCCAGATGACCCCAACAAGGAGGATCCGCTCGACTTCATCCTCTGGCAGGGCCAACAGCCGGGCGAGCCGGCCTGGGACAGCCCCTGGGGTCCGGGCCGGCCCGGCTGGCACATCGAGTGTTCAGCGATGGCGACCCGCTACCTCGGCCCGAAGATCGACATCCATGGCGGCGGCTCCGACCTGATCTACCCGCACCACGAGAGCGAGATCGCCCAGTCGCAGCACGCCTGCGGCGTCGAGCCGTTCAGCCAGGTCTGGATGCACATCGGCATGGTCCGCTACCAGGGCGAGAAGATGAGCAAGTCGCTCGCCAACCTCGTCCTCGCCCGCGACGTGCTGCGCGTCCACACGCCTGACGCCCTGCGGCTCTACCTGCACTCCAACCACTACCGCGACTCGTGGAACTACCGCGACACCGGGCCGGCCGAGTTCGAGGGCGTCGCCAGCCTGCTGCGGGAGGCCGCTCACCTCGACTCGCGCCACGGCTACGACTTCGACGCCTCCGGCTTCAAGGCCCGCTTCCTCGCCGCGCTCGACGACGACCTCGATACGCCGAAGGCGATCCAATGCCTGAAGGAGCTGGCCAGCGAAATCATCACCCATACCGGCGAGGGGGATAACGTGCGTGGCGCCCAGGCATTGTTGCGCGAGCTCGCCGGCCTCTTCGGCATCCAGGGCGTCCGCTAACGCCCGTCGCGGCGGCCACCATCGCGCCAGCGGGTGGCCGCCGCGGTGGTACGCTTGCCGGTGGTGTCGGGCGCCGGCTCACGGCGCGATACGCGGCCGCCGGGCCGTGGGATAGGGCCATGGGGACGAACAGCCAGGTTCGCGTCGCGCTCCCGCGCGACCAGCGTGACGCCGCGGCGATCCGCCGCTTCAAGGTCGGCATCACCGTCGGGATGATCCTCGTCCTCGCTGTCGCCGCCTTCAATATCTACATGCAGGACCGCCGACCCGGCCTGCCGGACGAGATCGACGGCGTCACCCGGTTCGACAACCTGCCGAACGGCATCGTCGCCGGCCCGATCACCTACGACCACACGCCGCCCGCGGGCGGAATGCACGACCAGTACGCCCAGCTCTGCGGCTACTACCGGGTGCCGGTCGAGGACCGCAACATCGTCGCCTCGCTGGCCACCGGCGCGGTCTGGATCGCCTACCGGCCCGACCTGTCGAATAAGGACTTCGAGACGTTACGCGAGGCGTCCGACGGCGTGCTCGACGTGCTGATCACCCCATATCCGGGCCTCGAGGCTCCGGTCGTGCTTACCGCATGGGGGCGCCAGCTGGCGATCGACGACCCGCACGACGAACGGGTGAAGCTGTTTGTCTATGTCTACAAGAACCGCGAATGGGCGCCAGAGCGGGACAAGCCCTGCTCCATCGGCGTCGGCCTCCCGCTCCCGGACTGAGCTGGTTCACCCCCGCCACGTCCGCCGCACCCTCGCCATCGCGCTCGGGGTCGTCTTCCTTGCCCAGTGGGCCGGCATCGGCGTTCGCGACCTGCCGGGCGACCTGGTCCTCTATTTCGACTACGCAAACCACATCAAGGACGGTCACCTCCCCTATCGCGACTTCCAAGTGGAGTATCCCCCGCTGGCGCTGGTCCCTATCCTCGTCGCCTTCGTCCCCAGTCACCTCGTCGGCGGGTTCTTTGCCGGCTTCAAGCTGCTGTTCGCCATCGAGAGCTATCTCCTCGCCCTCGGCGCGGGGCTGATCGTCTGGTCGCTCCTGCCACGGCTGCTGCCGGAGGAGACGGAACGCCAGCGTCAGCTCCGGCTCGCCGCCTACGTCGTGAGCTTCCCGCTGCTGGGCCAGCTGGCGACGACTCGCTTTGATCTCACCCCGACTTTCCTGACGCTCGCTGCCGTCGCCCTCTGGCTGCGCCGGACGCCACGCTCGGAGGCGGCCGCCTGGCTGGTCCTGGCGCTGGCGGTGGGGGTCAAGCTGGTTCCGGTCATCGTCGCGCCGCTGCTGCTGCTGGACCTGCTCTCCCGGCGCGGCCTGCGCGCGGCCATCATCCACGGGCTGGGGTTCACCGGCGCGCTCGCCCTCCTGCTGTTGCCCGGCCTCGCGATCAGCCGCTCCGGCTACGTCGCCGCCTACACCTACCAGATGGACCGCGGCATCCAGATGGAGTCGATCTACGCCAACGCGCTGTTGCTGCTCAGCAAGCTCGGGCGGGTCGAGATCGTGACCGCCCATGCCTGGGGCTCGTTCGAGTACGTGTCGAGCTGGACCGCGCCGCTGCGGACGGTCTCCTCTCTCGTCCAGCTCACCGCGCTCACGGCGGTCTACGCGGCGTTCGCGTTCGTCCGATTCCGCAGCCACGACGGCCGGCGCGACGTCCAACTGGTGACCGCGACGACGCTCGTCCTGCTGGCGTTCATCGCGACCGGCAAGGTGTTCTCACCGCAATACCTAATCTGGCTGATGCCGTTCGTCGTGCTGCTGCCCGGCCGGCGAGGGCGACGGACGATCATCTGGTTCCTGGCGACGCTGGTCGTCTCGCAGCTGGTCTTCCCCTACTTCTACAGCTCGTTGCGCCACCAGACTGCCTGGGCCACGTTCCTCCTGACGACCCGGAACGTGCTGATCGTCGTCCTCCTGGGCCTCGTCGCGACGGTGCTGGCCGACCTGCGAGACCGTAGCCGGCAGGTCGTGCCCGGCGCACAATAGCGACGGGTGCGTTCGTGTCGCGCACTCCTGTCGTGAGCGGTCTATCTCGCGTAGGCTAGAGGCGCCGGATACAGGGTGGGAGGACCAGGGAGGGCAGATGGCAGCGACCGTGCGTGAGTTCCCCGGACAGCGGACGCCGGACCCCAGCGCCGACGAGGTGCTGGCTGCCTGCCGCGAGGATGACGTCCAGTTCGTCAACCTCCAGTTCACCGACATCACCGGCGTCGTCAAGATGGTCACCATCCCGGTCGATGTCTTCCCGGGCGTCATCGTCAACGGGCAGTGGTTCGACGGCTCGTCGATCGCCGGGTTCGCCCGCATCGCTGAGAGCGACATGTTCCTGATGCCCGACCTCTCGACATTCACCGTCGTTCCCTGGGAGCGCGGCCGCAACACGACCGCCCGCGTCATCTGCTGGGTCCACCGGCCGGACGGCGAGCTCTTCCCCGGCGACCCGCGCGCCGTGCTGCTCCGCCAGCTCGAACGCCTGGCCAATCTCGGGTTCGTCTACCATACCGGCCCCGAGGTCGACCTCTCGACCGACCTGGCCGCCGAGGTGCGGAAGGACATGGTCCGCGCGCTTCAGGGCATGGGCATCGCCGTCGAGGCGACCCATCACGAGACGGCCATCGGCCAGCACGAGATCGACTTCGAGTATGCCGACGCGATGACCTCCGCCGACCAGGCGATCACGTTCAAGTTCACCCTCAAGGCGATTGCACAGCAGCACGGACTCCACGCGACGTTCATGCCAAAGCCGATCGAGGGAATCGCCGGCTCGGGGATGCACACCCACCAGTCGCTGGCGCGGCTGGAGCCTGGCAACGTCATCGGTGAGAACGTCTTCGTCGATCAGGGCGACCCCTACGGCCTCTCGCCGATCGCCCGCCAGTTCCTCGCCGGCCAGCTCGCCCACATCCGCGGAATGACCGCCGTGCTCAACCCGCTGGTCAACTCCTACCGCCGGCTCGTGCCGGGCTTCGAGGCGCCGGTCTACGTCTCCTGGGCGCGCCAGAACCGCTCGGCGCTCATCCGCGTGCCGACGACCCGCATGGGTCGTCACGTCGGCACTCTGCCGGCCACCCTTGGCGAGGCGATCGCCGAGCTGGCCCGTGACGACGTCGTCAAGGCGGCACTCGGCGAGCACGTCTACGAGCGACTCTCTGAGGCCCAGACCCGCGAGTGGCGCGCCTTTTGCCACCACGTCACGGCGTGGGAGCGAGCGCGGTACATGGAGATCTACTGACAGGTGCGTCTACGCCTGCAGCCGCTCGCCGGTTGTGGCCGGCTGTGGGTGGACGACGCGGAAGCGGGTTCGACCGATCTCGTCGCCGTCCACGCTGACCATCACGACGTAGACGCCGGTCTTCGGGAACGACAGGTTCAGCCCGGCTGCAAGCTGGACGCGCTGCGGCAACTCGTCGTCCACTCCGGGAGGCCGGCCCGCCTGAAACTGGACATCGGCCGTGGCGATCGTCGAGGCGCCCTCCTGGTCCACCACCTGGATGCGCGCCGTCTTCCGCTGCATCGCGCCGGTGCTAGGCATGCGGAAGGCGATGGCCAGCCCGCAGGGCCGGCTCACCGGGAACGGGCCGGAGACAACGAGTGTGTCCCAGCCGCCGCCGAGGACGTAGAGCTTCCCGTTGACGATCTGGGCGGCGTCCGACAGCATCACCCAATCGAGCTGCATCCGGCGTGACATCTGCTCCACGAGCGCTCCTTTACCAACCCGGCGATTCACCGACACGATACCCGATCGGCGTCGCACGCGGTGGAACCCTCCACCCTCAGCGGCTATGCTTGCCGCTGCGTTTACGACGAGAGACGCTCGACAACCCACCATGAAGGGATCTCTGGTGCGGAGACATTTCAGCCGCCGCACGGTGACGTTCGTCATCGCGTGCTTTCTGGTCCTGCTGACGGCGCTCCCGGCCCAGGCCGGCAACGATAGAGCTACTGAGAACGACAACCAACGCATCGGCGCCTTCAAGGATCCGGTGCTGGACTCCCAGCTCGCCCGCATCGCCCGCGATGCGCGCGCCGGACGGTCCATCCCCGAGGCACGCGGCGCGGGAGACCGGGACGATCGGGTCGCAGTAACCCTCGACGTGGCCGGCGACCCGGCCGCGGCGGCCGCGGCGCTGGCCGCGCGGGGGATCGACGTCGCCAACGTCGGACGGCAGTCGATCGAGGCGCTCGTCGCGCCCGGCGCGCTCGACGCACTCGGCTCGGCGCCGGGCGTCCGCCAGGCCCGCGAGCTGCAGCCGCCGGTCCCGCTGACTGTCGTCAGCCAGGGAGCGCAGATCCACCGCTCGCCGCAGTGGAACGCGCGCGGTTACACCGGCGTCGGCGTGAAGATCGGCGTCATCGACCTCGGGTTCACCGGCTTCAGCGCCCTGATCGGCAGCGAGCTGCCGGTCCCGATCACCCGCTGCTACGAGGGCATCGGCCTACCGACAGACGAGATGAGCGCCTGCGAGCAGGGCGGCGTCCACGGCACCGCCGTCACCGAGACGCTGATGGACATCGCGCCCGATGCCTCGCTCTACATCGCCAACCCGCAGTCGCTCCTCGACCTGCACGACGCCGTGGACTGGATGATCTCCCAGGGTGTGACGATCATCAATCACTCGGTGGGCTGGACCTGGGAGGGGCCGGGCGACGGGACCTCGCCGTACGCCGACGGCGCGCTGGCCGCGGTCGATCGCGCGGTCGCGGCGGGCGTTACCTGGATCAACGCGGCCGGCAACGAGGGGCTTTCGACCTGGTCCGGCCCCTGGGCTGACGCTGACAACGACGGTGTGATGGAGTTCACCGGCAACGCTGAGCGCAACGCGATCTCGGCGCTGGCCGGCCAGGAAATCATCCTCCAGCTCCGCTGGCAGGACAGTTGGACCAACGCCGCCAGCGACATCGACCTCTACCTCGTCTCATCCTCCGGCGAGATCCTCCGCGCCAGCGAGAAGCCGCAGCGCGGCCTCGCCGGCCAGGCGCCGTTCGAGTTCCTGCGCTTCACCCCGACCACCAGCGGCCCGTTCTACGCCGTCGTCCGCCACTACGGCGGCGCGACGCCGGCCTGGGTCCAGGTCCAGGAGTTCAACGGCTGGCAGCTCGCCTATGCGACTGCGGCAGGCTCGATCGCCAATCCGGCCGAGAGCGCCAGCTCCGGCCTGCTCGCCGTCGGCGCGACCGCCTGGAGCCAGACCAGCATCGTCGAGCCGTACAGCAGCCGCGGCCCGACCCGCGACGGCCGGATCAAGCCGGACGTCGTCGGCATCGATTTCGCCGACACCGTCACCTACGGCGCCTCCGGCTTCCCCGGCACGAGCCAGGCCGCCCCGCACATCGCCGGGCTCGCCGCGCTCGTCGAGCAGCGTTTTCCGACCTACGGCCCGGCCGAGATCGCCGCGTTCCTCAAGGCACACGGCGACCATAGCGCGGCGCCCGACAACAGCTGGGGCGCGGGGCTGGTGAAGCTGCCGGAGATCGTCGACGGCCAGAACCCGACCCCGGCCCTCGTCGGCGCGACCCCGGCGTCGATCACGGTCGGCTCCTTCCCGCTCAACCTGACGGTCTCCGGCGCGGGGTTCGTCCCGGACGCAACGGTGCAGGTCAACGGCGAGGCCCGCGTGACGACGTTCGTCTCGCCCACCACGCTCAACGTCGCGCTGCTCGAGCAGGACACCGACGACGTCGCGACGCTGACGATCACCGTCGTCAACCCCGCCCCGGGCGGCGGGGTATCGAACGCCATCGTGGTCGAGGTCCAGGGCGGCCCAGTAGCCGACACCTCCGCGTTCGCCCGCACCTGGCAGGGGAGCGACGAGCCGGTGCGACAGATCATCGTCACTCGCACCTGGATGTGGGGCGACGAGCCATTCACCGGTCCCACCAGCGAGCCATACGTCGAATCCCCGGGCCACCAGCGGACGGTCCAGTACTACGACAAGAGCCGGATGGAGATCACCAACCCCGGCGGCGACGCCCAGCAGCTGTGGTACGTGACCAACGGTCTGCTGGTCCGCGAGCTGATCACCGGCCAGATGCAGGTCGGCGACGCCGCCTTCGAGCCGCACGCGCCGGCCGAGGTCAACGCGGCCGGCGACCCGGACGGCGCCACCGGCCCGACCTACGCGTCGTTTGCCGGCCTGCTCGACACGCCGCCATTGGACGAGGGCGCTGTCGTCGTCCAGCAGATCGACCGGGCCGGCGCTGTGACGACCAGCGACCAGCTCGCCTCCTACGGCGTCACCGCGTCGTTCCACGTCCAGCAGCCGGGCCTCGACCACCGCGTCGCCTCGGTCTTCTGGGACTTCATGAACTCGGAAGGGACGATCTACCGGAACGGGGAGTACGTCGTCGACAAGCTCTTCGAGAATCCGTTCTACGCCACCGGCTACCCGATCACCGAGGCCTATTGGACCTGGGTGCAGGTCGGCGGCATCTACCAGAACGTCCTGATCCAATGCTTCGAACGCCGCTGCCTCACCTACACTCCGAACAACCCCGAGGGCTGGGAGGTCGAGGCCGGCAACGTCGGCCGCCATTACTACCAGTGGCGGTACGGGGTGGCCCCGCCAGAACGGTAGGCCCGCGCTTTCACCAAAAGACAGTCAATAGGCGCGAATCGGTCCACTTCCCTGATTCGCGCCTATTGCTTTTCACCGTTGGCAATGCTACAAGTCCTGACGGATTCCACGGAAACGGACATGAGAAGAGGGGTGGGCATCGATGAGAGGGGCACAGATTATCGCGGTGCTTATCGCGATGACACTGGTGGTCACCGGGATTCTTCCAGCTGCCGCACAGGACGATCCCGGCGTGATGACGGTGCCGGCTCAGTCATTCCCTGAGCTTGATGAAGTTCCTGACACCGACGTCGGGCATGTGATGGAAGTGATGCCTGGGTCGGGACGAGAAGGACTCGACCTCGACGTGCTAGCGCGACGCGCCGGGGAGTTGCCATCTGCAAAGACGATCTTCCATCCGGACGATCGCGTCCGCATATCACCGCCGGCGCCACCGGTCGCGCTACTCATTGCGTTCGACCGGGCCCAGAATCCGCTCTGGTCATGCACCGCGGCCATGATTGGCCCCCGAGTTGCATTGACCGGCGCACACTGCCTCTATAATCCGTCGTACGGATGGCCAGCTGACATTGTCATCGCCCCCGGCGTCGACGTCGACGTCTTCCCGTTCGGCGCGTATTTTGCGACGCACTTCGCCGTGTCGATTGGATGGCGCTCAGGTTTCAACCCCGAATGGGATTGGGGCGTCGTCAGGCTCACCGACACAGTGGGCTACCAGACCGGCTGGCTTGAGCTCGGCGTCCTTAGCGCAGCATCGCTTCTAGCATCGGATCTCCAGCCGCTGACGATCGGCTATCCCGGCGACAAGTATCCCGGCACGCAATGGGCGACACAGAAGCCTGCCCTGCTCGATGTCAGCGACACGCTACT